>NZ_JBNATX010000002.1:0-179407 GCF_049701115.1 Caldanaerobacter sp.
GCTTCGCTCGCCCCGCCTTCGCTCCTCAAGTTCGCCAAGTTTAGTTACCGCTTTGGCAACAAGTCGCATTTACACACAAAATGCCACTTCTTTATTTTGTCAACAGTCTGGAAGATTTCAAGCCCGTTTCGCTTTGTCCAACATTATTTCAAGAATTACATCATCTGTATCTTTCATACCCTCAACAGAAATTTTCCCCAAGTTCTTTATGCTCTCTTCTGCTGTATCACCTAAAATTCCATTGTCAGAAGGAATGAATATATCATTAATAGCGAATTTTGACGCCTCTAATGCCGCTGTTACCGAAATGGAGAGCTTATACGCACATCCTACTTTGGCCCCATCGCATATCATCCCCGAAAGCCCCGCCAGCATGTTGTTTACTGATCCTTTTATCTGTTTTCTGGTAGCCCCTAGCAAATAAGTTAGACCTGCGCTCATCCCCACACCTGCTGCAACTCCACAACCACATATAGGAGACAAAACACCTATATAGGCTTTAACATAGGCAGTTAAAAGATGGCTTAACGTTATAGCTCTTATAATTTTCTCCCTGTCATAACCCCTTTCTTCACCTATGATAGCGATTGGCAGTATCGCCACAAGCCCGTGATTCCCGGAACCAGCACTGCTCATAACTGGAAGGGGATATCCAGACATTCTCGCCTCTGAAGCGGCTGCTGTTAAAGCTTTTGCCAGAGATTCTTCATCTCTTATCTGCCTTTTTAATATCTTTCCAATACCTACTCCTACCTCTTCATTCAGCCCTGCGTAAGCTATCTTTTTGTTCATTTCTATTCCTTCGCCTATAAATTCAATCTCTTTAAAATCCACCGTATCGCAGTAGTCTATAAAATCCTCTATTGTGAATTCTTTAATTTTCAGTTTAAGCCAGGACTTGTCCTCCTTTAAATTCTCCTCCTCTGCTTTTAGCACAACTCCATCTCTTTCCTCATATACAATATTGTCATGAGCATTCTTTACTATGACAGTGGCTCTGTGTTTATCTCCTACGACAGAGGCTTTTATATAAAGTCCCTCTGCATCTTTGTCAAGAACAATCTTTACAGCTTTTTTATTTACTATTTCGTGAGCTTTCTTTATATCTTCTTCTGTCGCTTCTCTTAAAGCCTCCAGTTTATATTCAGATTTTCCACAGACAAGTGCCAGTGCAGCAGCAAAAACAAGGCCCTTTTCCTTTGTGCCAGGAATAGAAACAAACATTCCATTTTTTAAAATATCCCTATCTACTGCAACAAACACTTCCTGTGGCTTCTCCCCTAAAATCTCTTTAGCTTTTGAGACAGCATAAGCCACGGCTCCAGGCTCTGTACAGCCCAGAGCAGGTGCAACATTCGCCTTTAAAATTTCTGTTAATATTAAAAGGTCTTGTCTCATAGTAACCACTCCAAAATTATTATTTACCCATATCTTTATTACGCAATTTTTGTACCACAAATTTTCCCCCGAAAATAAGCCTTCAAAAAAGTATGTTTCTCATTTATGATAACGGTAAACGTTTTTTAGCCTTTTGTTCCCCATTACAAAATTTCTTTGGTTCTCAATTATAAAAAATATTTATCACTTTTGATAAAATTGTGGTATAGTATAATAAAAGCCTGTTTACGTGGGGGAATCATTATGGACAACATTTTAGAAGAAATAAAAAATGATTTGCAGAGCATAGCAGAAACCATAAAAGCCATAACAAACGTGGATGTCACGATTGTAGATGAAAAATTAAAGAGAATTGCGGGGACAGGCCCTTTTAAAGAAAAAATCGGAAGATACGCTCCAAAAAATTCTGCTTTTGAAAAGGCCTTAAAGACAGGTCACCAATACCTGATAGTAAATCCTGGAAAACACCCGATCTGTTCTTCTTGTGAGGAACAGAAAAATTGCAAAGAAGAATTGGAACTTTGCATACCCATAAGAAATGGTGAAAAAATAATAGGAATCTTGGGAATGTCAATCTTTAACGAAGATACAAAAATAGAATTTTTAAACAAACAGGAAGACTTTAAAAATTTCGAAAAAAGATTTAGCGAACTCATCACTACCAAGATAAATGAGAAAAAATTGGGCGTCATGATAGAGTACCGTTCCTCAGAGCTCATGACTCTCGTAAACTCCATAAACGAAGGAATAATAATACTTGATAGCCAAAACAGAATGGTGACAGTAAACAAATATTTAAAGGAAAAGTTAAACGTTTCAGAGAAGACTCCTGTAAAGTCTATTTTCCCTGTAAAAATATTACAAGAATTAGAAAAGAAAAACTTTGAGGGAGAAGTAGGCCCTTTAGAGATTAAAGGAAGCAAGTTTGTAATAAATTCTTCTCCTATTTTATTGAAAGGAAAGTCCGTAGGCACCGTCCTTGTATTTTCTGACTTTTCAAAAATGCAGGAATCAGTCTACAAAGCCTCTAAAATGTCTGAAATTGTGACTTTTGACGATATAGTAGGAGAAAGTGATGCAATAAAGTATGCAAAAAGTCAGGCAATTCAAATTGCGGATTCGGAGATCCCTGTGCTTCTTTTAGGAGAAAGTGGAACAGGAAAAGAATTGTTTGCCAGAGCAATACACTTTCAAAGCAGTCGCAAAAATGAAATATTCATGCCAATAAACTGTGGTGCCATCCCCGAAACCCTTATTGAAAGCGAACTTTTCGGATATGAAAAGGGGTCCTTTACAGGAGCAAATGTGACAGGGAAAATCGGGAAATTTGAGCTCGCAAAGGACGGTACAATTTTTCTCGATGAAATAGGAGACTTGCCCCTCTCTATGCAGGTAAAACTTCTCAGAGCCTTAGAAGAAAAAGAAATTGTAAGAATAGGTGGATATACTCCAATAAAGGTAAATCCTCGAATAATCTCCGCCACTCATAAAGACCTGTATCAGATGGTTTTAGAGGGAAAATTTAGAGAAGACTTATTTTACCGCTTAAATGTAGTGCCAATTGTAATTCCGCCTCTTAGAGAAAGAGGGTACGACATAATTATACTGGCAAACTATTTTCTGGAAAAGTTTAATAAAATCTATGGAAAAAATATAAAAGGCTTTTCAAAAGAAAGTGAGAAACTGCTTTTAAGTTATCCTTTCCCCGGAAATATAAGGGAACTTAGAAATTTGATAGAGTATGCAGTCAACTTCGAAAGTAAAGATTACATATCACCCGAAACAATAAATCAGAGGCTTTACAGAAAAACACTTGAAGAAGGCAAGACACTTGCTGAAATGGTAAAAAATTATGAAAAGAATGTGATAAAAGAGTATATGTTAAGGTACGGAAGTGACGTTGAAAGCAAAAAACTGATAGCAAAAAAATTAGGCATAAGCATTGCCACTTTATATAGAAAAATGGCAGAAGAGTGATACAATGAAGATAGAAAAACAAAAAGGGGGATATGGACAAATGAAATATATTGACCTAAGAAGCGACACAGTAACCCAGCCCACTCCTGAGATGAGAGAAGCCATGTACAAAGCTGAAGTGGGCGATGACGTATACGGAGAAGACCCTACTGTGAGAAAACTTGAAGAAATGGCAGCAGAAATGCTAGGAAAAGAAGCAGCAATGCTTGTGACCAGCGGAACTCAAGGGAACCAAGTCTCAATAATGACTCACACTCATCCAGGAGAAGAAATCATACTAGAGGAAAATTCCCATATAATAACCTATGAAGTTGGAGGGATAGGCTATCTCGCTGGAGTACAGGCAAAAACTTTGAAGGGCAATAAAGGAGTTTTAAATCCGGAAGACGTAGAAAAAGCTATAAGGCCTAAAAACATACACTTTCCTGAGACAAGCCTAATCTGCCTTGAAAACACACACAATAGAGCAGGTGGCACTGTGACTCCAATTGAAGTCATGAAAAAGATATATGAAATCGCACAAAAGCATGGAATACCTGTACATCTGGACGGCGCCAGAATATTTAACGCCGCGACATATCTTAAAGTAGATGTAAAAGAAATTGCAAAGTACGCCGACAGCGTTATGTTCTGCCTTTCAAAAGGGTTATGTGCCCCTATAGGGTCTATCGTCGTCGGAACAAAGGAATTTATTGGAAGAGCGAGGAAATACCGCAAGATGCTGGGAGGAGGAATGAGGCAGGCAGGTTTCATCGCTGCTGCTGGCATCGTAGCCCTTGAAAAAATGACAAAAAGGCTTCAAGAAGACCATGACAATGCAAGGCTTCTGGCCGAAGGTCTGAAAAACATCCCCGGGATAGACCTTGACATGGAAACAGTGCAAACTAACATAGTAATGACTGATATTTCTGGCACTGGAATGACAGGAAGGAAATTTTCTCTAAAGTTAAAAGAACACGGCGTTTTAGTAAATGGAGGAGATGACTTTTCAGTAAGATTTGTGACTCACTATTACATAACTAAAGAAGATGTAAAGAAGGCCTTGAGTGCAATTGAAAAGGTGATAAGAGAAAAGCATTAAAGAGAGGGTAACCCCCCCTCTCTTTTTAGGTATACTCTATCCTCACTTTGCTTCCCTCTCCTGAAACAGTTGGAGGCGTCACTATGAGCTTGACAGGAACCCTGTCTTTGAGTTCTTCTACATGGCTTATTATGCCAACTACCATTTTATCTTTTTTCAGCCTTTCCAGTGATGTCATAACTACGTCAAGAAGTTCTGAATCAAGGCTCCCAAATCCCTCATCAAGGAAGAAAAATTCTAAAGGTGCTTTTCCTTTTAACTGTATGTGGGAAGAAAGAGCTAAAGCAAGTGATAAAGAAGTCAAAAAGGTCTCTCCACCAGATAAAGTATCAACAGAACGCCTTACACCGCCATTGAAGTCATCCCTCATTACAAAATTATTTTCAGAATCAATCTCTAGTGCGTACCTGCCTCTGCTTATTTCTTTAAGCCTTTTTGAAGCGGAAAAAGTAATGTATTTGAGCTGTTTTGATGCGATGAAATCCACAAATTTATTGCCCTGGAATAATTTGTCTAGTTCTTCCAGCATGTCTATTACGTGTTCCAACTCTTTTTTCTTTTTGGTCAACTCTTCTACCTTCTTCAGGTTTTCCTTCATATCATGAATAGCCTTTTCTGCAGCGCCAATTTCTTTTCTTTTGCCCGTCAAAATCTCCTCCAACTCTCTAATCCTTTCCTCTAATCTGTTCCAATGCTCCTCTTCAATTTGCCTTCCCTTAAGAAACCCTTCCAATCTTTCTATATTCGCAACCAGAGAAGTGTATTCATTTTCAAATCTTTTTACTTCTATTTCAATTTCACTCATCTCTTCACTGCTAATCACAAAACTTAAAGCCTCTTCCTTTGTCTTAAAGCCCTCTTTCGACAGCGAAAGTTCCAATTTTTTTATTTGCTCCTTCAACATGTTGGTCAATAAAATTTGATTTTCCAAAGTGGATATCTTTTTGCTTTCTATTTCCTGCTTTTTTCTTCTCTCCTCTTCCAGCCTATTTTTTAAAAAGCTCTCCCTCTGCAGAATTTCCGCTCTTTCCTTCTGAACTTCTTCCAAATACTTTTTTACGTCTTTCCCTTCAGAATACGAATCGAGTTCTTTTTGCATCTTCTCTAAAACGCTTCTTTTTTCCTTCCCTACTTCTACTACCTGTGTCTTCCTCACTATCAACTGGTTGAGGTCTTCTAACACTTTTTCTCTTTTAATGTTTAATTCTTCTAAATTCTTTTTTAAGGACTCTACTTCTTCTCTTAGTTTTTCAATCAATTTTTCTTTCCGATTGATTTCCTCTACTTTTTCTGAAAAGTTCGCATACCCCAACTTTTCTTTCCAATTTTCTAATTCTTTCAATAGACTCTGGTATTCCCTTTCAATCCCTTCAAAAGAGAGTCTATACTCCTCAAGAAGCTTTAAATCCTTTTGCAACCTCTCTTTTATGCGAGCTTCTTCCAATGCAAGCTGTCCTTTTTCTTCTTTCAATCTCTTAAGGACTTTCTCCTTCTCCTCCTTTTCTTTCTCCCAGTCCTCCAATTTTTCCTTTTCTTCTTTAAATTTTACCTCCATCTCTTCTATTTCTTTTCTCAAAATTTCTAAATCAATGCCCCTTAAATTTTCCTTCGCTTTTTCAAGCTCAGTCTTTGAAATCTCTTCTTTTGCTGTAAATCCTGAAAGCTGACTTTTTAGCATAATGAGCTTTTCTTGTAAAATTTCCCTTTCAGTTCTTAAATCCCTTTCTAGCTTCTTTTTCTCCTCAATCAACTTCTCGTCCACTTTCTTTGCCAGATTTATGTGGTGAAAAGATCCGCATACGGGGCAAGGCATTCCCTCTTTCAAGCCTTCTGCCAATTCTCCCGCCATGTTCTTCCTGACAATCTCTTCAATCTCTTTCTGCAAAGCATCCAGCGCTTTACCTTTTTCTACATATTCTCTCTCAGTTTTTTCTAACTCACCTACAAGCTTTTCTTTCTCCTCTAAAACTTCTTTTAAAGTCTTTTTAAGCTTTTCTTCTAATTCTTTATTCCTTTGAGCTTCTATAAGCTTTAACCTCTTTAACTCCAGTTCTTTTTGGAAATTGAAGAGCTCTTCACTTGAAAGAGGTTTCCTAACTTCAAGAAAGTTGAAACTGCTTTCCTCTTTTTGTAATTCTTCGTCTTTTTCAGTAAGTTCCACCTTTATCCTCTCGTGCTCTCTCTTCTGCTTTTCTACAAGTTTTTCTAGCTCTTCAATCTTGTGAGCCTTTTCCTCTCTTTCTCTTTTGACCCTTTCAAACTCTTTCTCAAGCTCAAACGCTTTAAATACATTCTCCTTCTCTTCTGTACTAATCCTTATGCTTACAATCTTCTCTTCCTTTTCTGCTATATTCTTCTTCAAGTTTTCTATGGAAAGAAATAATTTTTCCTTTTCTTCTTCTAACCTTTTAATATTGCTTTCTAAGTTTTTATACTCTGTCAAAAGCTTTTCTCTTTCTTCAGATAGCCTTTGTACCTCATCTCTGATCTGAATAGCTCTTTTGAGCCTTTCCTCTTTCTCAATAAGAAGAGGAATTTTCTCTTCTTTTTCCCTAAAAGTTATTTCGTAATCTTTCTCTATCTTTTGAAGCTCTGCACTCACTTCCTCCAACTCTTTAGCGTGTTTTTCTAGTTCTTTCTTGTTCAATAAAAGCTTTTTTTCTGTTTCTTCTACAGAGTCTATATATGGCTTTACAGAAAGGGATTTTTTTGCCTTCTCAATTTTTCTTCTTTTTACCTCTATTTCAGAGGCTTTTTCATCTAACAATCTCTTTTTCTCTAAAAACTGGTTTAACTCCTTTTGCCTTTCCCATATCTCTTTCAATTTTTCTCTCTCTTTTAAAAGCTCTTCTCTTTCTGCGCTCAAATTTTTTTCTTCTTCTTTAATAAGTTCTAATTTGTCTAACGCTTCTTTTAAAGCATCTTTTGTAACACCCTCATAGCGAGAAAGCTCACCATTTAACATACCGAGAAGCAAAGCCTTCTCGTTTTTTGTCCTTCTAATCTTTTCCATTAAATCATTCCCGTACTTTTCCAAACCAAAAATTCTTTCCAGCATGTCTCTTCTTTCTCGCCCACTTAATTTCAAAAATTCGCTAAATTTCCCCTGAGGGAGTACTACAGATCTGGTAAAGTCCTCTGCTGTAAGCCCTATTATTTCTATTATTTTCTGATGAACCTCTCTTTCTTTCTCTGCCAGCACTTTTTCTCCTTCTGCGGTTATCTCTCTCAGCCTTGCCAAAGTAGTCTTGTATCCGCCATTTCTTAAATCTTTTTTTATGTTTCTCTCTACTATGTACCTCCTTTTTTCAGTCCCTACTCCTATTTCAAATTCATATACCACAGAAGTGGAAATGGACTCAGTATTTATAAAGTCCTTGCTGTTTCTTGGAATCTTTCCGTACATAGAAAGGGTAATAGCATCTATTATAGTAGATTTGCCACTTCCTGTAGGTCCAAATATACCAAAAAGGCCCTTTTCAGTCAGCCTTTCAAAATCTATTACCTGTTCTTCCACAAAACTGTTAAGACCCGAAATTTTAAGCCTAATAGGCTTCATACCTCTTCATCCTCTTTCCCAATTATGCTCATAAAAAGTTCCACGATCTCTTGTGAAGGAGGAACTTTCTTTTCCTTCAGATAAAACTCTTGAAAAAGCTCTCTTATATCTTTCTCTTCCACTTCAATTTCTTCAGGGAGCTCTTCTTCTTCCGGAAGAATTGGTCTTATCTCTACTATATCGGGCATGAGCCTTTTCATTTCCCTTATCTGTGAGGAAGGAAGAGGAGATTCTGTCTTTATTTCGAAATAAGCCCAAATATTCTTGTCTTTATACTCCTCACAAATTTTTAGAGCTTCCTCAATACCATCGCATCTTATAACCTCAATGGGTTTATAATTTTTAAAATAAATCTCTTTTACATGAGCCTTTCCCCCTGCTTTTAACTCCACAAGATACGCACATTTAGATTGATTTATTTCGCTTTTGCTGTACTGAAGAGGAGAACCGGAATAGTAAACTGGCAACTCTTTTGATATTCTCTGAGGCTTGTGAAGGTGACCCAAAGCAATGTACTGTGCTTTTTCAGGAAGATGCTTCAACTCCACAGTAAAACTCCCTCCCAGCTGAATAGGCCTTTCTGAGCCTGCTTCCTCTCCTCCTGCTACATAAATGTGTGAAACAGCTATGTTTATAGTATCTTCTCTGTAATTTTTTGAAAGCTCTTTAAAAAGTTCTCCAACTCTTTCAGAATAACTTTTCTGCCTCTCTTCCTCCTCAATGCTTTCGGAAAAAATCTCATTAAGCCTCTTCTCGCTGGGATAGGGAAGGGCTATTACAACAGCCCTTTCCCCTTTTATCTCTACCTCAAAAAAGCCTTCCCCAGAATTCAAAACCTTAAAACTCCCAAAATCTCCTGTTGGCACAACAATTTTAATAGAACCCAATAGTATTACCCCTTGTTCATAAGCAAGGGGACTTGCAGCAGAAAGTCTGTCTGGATTATCATGATTCCCTGCAATTGCGATAATCACTCTTTCCCCGTTAGCAAGCCTTTTTAAGGTGTTGTAAAAAAGCATTTCTGCTTTTGCAGGGGGATTTGAGGAATCGTATATGTCTCCTGCAATTATCACCATATCCACATCATATTCTTCTGCCATTCTCACAAAGTCATCTAAAAATTTCTCTTGTTCCTCAAACCTTGAAAAATTTTCAAGCGTTTTCCCTAAATGCCAATCTGAAGTGTGCAAGATGCGCATTTTATCACCCTTAATACTTTATAATTGTGTCATTGAAAAATAGATACACATACTTTTCTTTCACTGTTTTGCCTGTTATAGTCTCCAATGCCTTTGAATACAGTTCTATTTGAACCTTGTATTTATTCTTTATCTCCTCTAGCCCTTCTTTTTCAACATAATCCGTCTTATAGTCGATTAAAACCAAACCACCCTCTTCTTCAAAGAAACAATCGATAATACCCTGAACCTGTATATATTCATCCTCATACTCTTCGGGAAGCTCTTTATAAATCTCTCTGCTTTTCACTTTCAGGTGAAAAGGAACTTCTCTTTTTACCTCCTTAGCCCCAAGAAGTCTTTTGCCAAGAGGCGTCTTGAAAAATTTCTCTATCTTACGAGCATCTACTTCTCTTGCTTGTTCCTCTGTCAGAATCTCTTCCTTTACCATATTCTCTATCTGCTCTTTTATTCCCCGGTAGGATAAATCTTTTAAAAGGTCGAGTTTCTGCATTACAAGATGCAGGGCTATTCCCCTTTCAGCAGGGGTTAATCCCTTCTTTTTTTCTAAAAAGAGAGGAGTCTTTAAGACTTTTCTCTCAAAGATAGAAGTAGTCTCTTCATCTATGACTTCATCGTTTAGAATCCTTTTTATTTCTGTAACAGAGAGTTTTGCAGGAAGTCTGCTGGACTTTTCATAAGGATATACGTAATTAAGCCTTCTCTCAACTTCTTTCTTAAATTCTGACTCAGTCTCTTCCATATTAACTGCTTTTAATTTCTCTATGACCTTTATACCTTCCTCCTTTTTTTTCTCACCTATAATTCCTTTTTTATCCCAAATCTTCACCTCCCACTTAGAAGAGTCCGGCTCCTCCTCAAGCAGAATACCAGCAAAGTCTCTCAAAGGCTTCAAATCAGGATGCCTTATTATAGCAGTCCCTATCCAATCTATATAACTTTTACTATTTAATACATCATATTCAGAGATCTTTTTGCCAATAAATCGCGCCTTACTCCATCTGTTCACTCTTTCTCTTATGTCCTTTACGCTTCCTACTAAAACAAGTTTTTCTTTAGCCCGTGTCAAAGCCACATACAAAACTCTCATTTCTTCGGAAAGATTTTCTAACTTTATCTTGTATTTTATAGCTTCTTTTACTACGCTGGGATATGAAATCCTTCTCCTGTAATCTACAAACTCAGGACCGATTCCTAAAAAATGGTGATAAAGAATCTTTTCGTTTAAATCCCTTGTGTTGAAATGTTTCCCTAAACCAGCTACTACTACAACAGGAAACTCCAGGCCTTTACTTTTGTGTATACTCATTATTCTCACAACATTTTCATTCTCTCCCACCACTTTAGCACTTCCCATATCTGCACTCGTCTTTTTCAATCGATTTATGAAGTTGACAAAATTAAAAAGTCCTTTAAAGCTTGTCTCTTCATATTCTTTAGCCCTTTCAAAAAGCACCCTTAAATTAGCCTGCCTTTCTACTCCTTGGGGCATAGCCCCTACATAGGAGTAAAAGCCGGTCTCCTCATACAAGTACCATAAAAACTCATCTACAGGCGTGTAGATTGACTTTTCTTGCCACTTTTTCAGCAAATTCAAAAAATTTCTCACCTTTTCCCCCAGTTCATCTTCCCTTAACGAAACTTTTTTTAAGGCTTCATATATAGTTCCATCAACATCTTCCAATCTTATATCGACAAGCTCTTCTTCGGTAAAAGAAAATATAGGAGACCTCAATACTGCCAAAAGAGGTATGTCCTGCATTGGATTGTCTATGACCTGCAGAAGAGAAAGAATTGTCTTTATTTCTGCAGTATCAAAGTAGCCAACGTTAGTATCTGCGAAAACAGGGATTCCCATCTTTACAAATTCCTCTTCAAAGGTATAAGCCCATTTTTCAGTGGCTCTTAAAAGCACACAAATGTCTCTATATTCAACAGGCCTGTATCTACCAATTTCTTTATCATACACCTCAAAACCTTCTTTAAAAAGCGCCTTTATCCTCTCCCCAACAACACGGGCTTCCATTTGCATATCATCCAAGATTTCCTCATCTTCTTCAAATTCCTCTTCTCTTTCTCTCTCTATCAAGTGGACTTCTACAGGCCTTTCGCTATCCAAAGGATTATTCTCATAAATTGCCCCGTAATTTAATTTTTCCTCCTCTGAATAGTCTATTTCTCCTATGCTTTTTGACATTATCTTTTCAAATATAAAATTTACAGCATCTATGACCTCTCTTCTACTCCTAAAATTTTTATAAAGAAGTATCCTCTTGTTTTCTCCTTCTGAAGAATAATTCACGTATTTTTCAAAAAATATATACGGATTAGCCTGTCTAAACCTATATATGCTCTGTTTCACATCTCCCACCATAAACCTGTTTGGCGGATCATTTCTTGCAATCAAACTCAGTATAGCTTCCTGTATCAAGCTTGAATCTTGGTATTCATCTATGAATATCTCTTCAAACTTTTCCCTGTAGTAAGAAACTACTTCTTCATTATTCAAAATTCTTAGAGCAAAATGTTCTATATCCTCAAAATCTATCAGGCCTTTTTCTCTTTTCTTTTCCGCATATTTTTTATCAAACAGCAAAATCAATTTCACCAAAGCCTCCATGACAGGATATAATTTCCTTATTTCACTTTTAATTTCTTTTTCTTCATCTATAAAAAACTTATCTCTTATTCCCTTTATCCGTTTTTTTACGTCCTCTCTTAATTTCCTGACTTCTTCCTTTACTTCTACATCGGCTTCCTTGCCAGCCCTCGGGAGCCTTTCAAAAGAGATTGCTTCTATTTTTCCCTTGAATTCATTCCAGCTTTTTGAATCAATTAACTCTTCTAGATGATGTGCCTCTGATTGAAAAAGCGAAAGATAGCCCTCTAATCCTCTTTCCCCTTTTATTCTTTCAATCGCGGCACTCATTCCATTTAAAAGTCCTAAAATTTCTACTTTTATGCTGTCTAGTATCACTTCCGCCCATTTGGAATCTTCAAAAGAGAAGTCTTGTTTCACCTCGAAAGCCTCGAGCACATCATTCAGCCACTTCTCAGGCCATGGTAAAGACCTTATAAATCCATAAAGCTTCAGAAGTACATCCTGAAGGTATTGGTCTCCTTTTGTCCCGCCATAGCTTTCTACAAGAAGGAGGAATCCCTCATCATTTTTCTCATACAGCTCCTCAAAGAGCTCTTCCACCGCCTCTATTTTCAAAAGCAAAGTCTCTGTATCATCTCCTACCCTGAAATTGGGGTCCAAGTCCAGCAAAAAGAAATGTTTTCGCACCACATCTAAGCAAAAAGAGTGAATTGTCGTGACAGTAGCTTTATTAAGAAGTGTAAGTTGGTCAGCCAATCTTTTGTCTCCTGGGTTATCGTCAAGAAGAGAAATCAACCTTTCTGCAATTCTTTCTCTCATCTCAGAAGCAGCTGCATTGGTAAAGGTGACGACCAGTAATCTATCTATGTCTACAGGTTTTTCTGGATCCGTCACAATATTTATAATCCTCTCTACTAACACTGCTGTTTTCCCTGAACCAGCTGCTGCCGCCACTAAAATATTCTTACCCCTCGTCGTTATTGCTTCCTTCTGTTCTTCCGTCCACCTGACTTCCATCTTCTTTCACTTCCTCTTCAAAAATGCTCCAAAGGTCCTCTTCTCTCCTGTTCTCTATTCTTCGGTAATCATTACCGCTAAAATTAGTTTCGAATTTGCAAATAGAAGAATAAGGGCAATACTGACAGGCAGTTTCTCTTTCTTTTTTGTAAGGAGAAATGGAAATCTCTCCTTTTAACATCTCCTCTGCCAGCTTTTTGCTTTTCTTCTTTACAAATCTTCTTAAAATATCAAATTGTTCTCCTGTCAATCCCTTTGTGTTCTTTCCAATAGCACCATCCTTGTTTATAGAAGCCGGAACCACATATGAGGTCCCTTCCATGAATTTATCCATTTCCCTTATTATGTCTACCCTCTTTAGCACAAATCCTTCTAAACGCAACCTCTTCATGATTTCCCTGTAAAGCTCATCATCAGAAATGTCCCTATCAGCCCTCACAATAGGGTCATCTATCTTGAAGTAAAACACCCCTGCAGGGTATATTTTTTCTTTCCCATCAAAGGCACTTTCTAAAATTGCATCAAGATAAACGAGAAGCTGAAGTTCTAATCCATAAAGCACATCTGAAAGTTCTAAAGTTTTATCTCCTGATTTATAATCTATTATCCTCACGTAAGCTTCTTCCTCTTTTTCAAGAACATCTACTCTGTCGATTCTACCTATAAGCTTTATCTCCTCTCCATTTGAAAGCACAATCTTTATAGGAGGATATTTTTGATTTTCACCAAAAGCCACTTCATGCCCCAGAGGCGTAAAAGAACCTCTTTTTATGTGTTCGGAAATTATCCAAACGGCTTTAGAAAGCACTCTTTTGAGTCTATTCGCAAGATAAAGATATCTGGGACTGCTTTTTAGAA
Organism: Caldanaerobacter sp.; assembly: GCF_049701115.1. Classification (NCBI taxonomy): domain Bacteria; kingdom Bacillati; phylum Bacillota; class Clostridia; order Thermoanaerobacterales; family Thermoanaerobacteraceae; genus Caldanaerobacter; species Caldanaerobacter sp. The sequence goes on from NZ_JBNATX010000002.1 coordinate 13,692, forward strand.
TATAACCTGGAATTTTATTTATCATGTCTTCCACAATTATATCGACAGCTTCTTCGCACCACTTCTCATCGATCTCCTGCCAGCTTAATTCCTCCTTTTCTAAAGCCTTAGCAACTTCATCCAACACGCTGTGCATGAAAATCCCAAGGTCAGGAGGTTCAAAACCGTAAACTTTTCTTTCTTTCGCTTTAAGACCATATTGAACAAAATAGGAAAAAGGACACGCAGCGTACTTCTCAAGCCTTGACACACTAAACTCCATTTCTTCCCCATAAAGCTTTTTTATCTTCTCAGGAGAAATCCTTTTTGTTTGATTGTCATAGGTAAAACCTTTTAAAGCTTTTTCTAATTTTTTATTCCATTCTTCTTTTTTACTGTACCACCTATAGACTTCCAGCCAGACAGGGTGAATCTTTTCTGTTATATTCCATTTTTTGAAAGATTTAATCATTTCATTGAAAGTGGGAAGAGGAACCGTTATCCGATTGAGATTTTCTTCCTCTGTATCTAGCTCTACAATGTTTGTACTAATCTTTATTTTGGGAAATATCCTTTTTAAACGAGAAATTATTATAGAGGGTCTAAGACTCCTCCCTTCATGGTCTGCAATAGGATAGCTAATTTTTAAAAACTCACTAGCAGAAGTCAAAGCCGTATATACTAAAAACTGTTCTTCAAAAGCCTTAGCTCTTGTATCCCTGTCAAGTTCGAGGTTCAAAGAAGAAAGCATGTTTCTCTCTTCGTCCGAAAATATACCTTCTTCAAAGAAGGAAGTCGGAAATATTCCGTCATTTACACCAAGAAGGTAAAGGACTTTGCTGTTATGACTCTTCATCCTGTCCACACTTGTCACTAAAACTTCATCTAATGCAGGTGGAATGCTTGCAATCTGATACTCATCAAAACCTATGGAAAGTATGCGGGCAAACTGCTCCAGGGAAATTTTTTCTTCTCCTAAAACCTCCACCATTTGGTCAAGCACATCTACCACTATATCCCAAACCTGAGCGTACTGGTTTGCCGTGCTAAATTCTCCTCTTCTTTTAAAGTCTTCTATGAGCTTCTCTATCTTCTCAGGTAACTTATTATCCACCAAAAAATCATAGAGAACTTCACAAGCTTCTTTTACATCCCTTGATTGAGAAAATCTCTTGTAAAATTTCTCTAAGGGCAAATATACATTCTCTCTTACTTCATTTACTCTCTTTATAATCTGCTTCTCTCTCTCCTCCATCAAAAGGCTGTCAGTTTTATAGTCTATCCTGTATTCCCATTTTTCCTTCCATTTAGCACCTTTTATGCCATTTGCTAATACGTAATTCTCTAAAAGGCTTATGTCCTCTTTATCTATCTCAGTAAAACCTGTTTTTAAATATCGAAAAACAGAATCATAAGACCAATTTTTCAAGTATATTTCAAAAATGGACATTACATATACTATGATGGGATTATTCGTTATATTTATCTTTAAATCGATAAAATGGGGAATACCGTAATGGGAAAATACGGCTTTTGCAAGCTTGTAATATCTTTTTAGGTCCTTTGTAGCTACCACAATATCGGAATACCTTATATGCCTATCCCTCACCAATCTAATTATATCGCGAGCTATTTCCTCTACTTCACTATACATGTTTGTTGCCTTGAAAATAGTTACCCTTTCCGTCTCTTCACCATAAACCTCGTAAGGATGCGAAAATAGATTCTTTTCTAAAAAAGCCAGTTCTTTATTTTCTCTAAATCTCATTGGCACTCCCTTGTTAAGATTTACAGGGGGTTCCACTGGAATTCCGTTCTTTTCACATATTTTAATCAACTTTTCTTCTGTCTTTTTTGTAGTATAAAAAACGTGAGTAGGGTCTATTAAAGAATCCAGTGAAGGGTCTAGAGTAAGGGTTATAGTAACTCTTGAGGCTTTTTTTAAAAGCTTTTCTATTATTTTATACTGTTTTGGAGTAAATCCTGTAAAACCATCGATCCAAAACTCCGCTCCCTCATATTGCGAAGACTTATCCAGCTTTTTAGCCAGAAGGTCTAACTCATCTTCCTCATCTATGTAGCTTTTGTAAATCATATCTTCAAAAGAAGAATATATCAAAGCTAAATCCTCAACCTTCTCTCTTAACCCCAACCTGTCTACCTTCTTGCTGGCCTCAATTAGATCGAAAGGTTTGATGTCGAACCTTTTAAATTCAGTTATAGTCTCGGAGATTTTTTTTACAAAACCCTGCTGCCTGGATGCTTTGGAATACACTTTGAGTTTTTCCTTTTTCTCTTCTAAAATCTTATATATAACCATGGATTTCCCGCAAGCCTTGATGTGTTGACGAGCAAGTCCTCCAACTTCTACAAAAACCCTGTTTGCCAGCGTTTTGAAACTTAAAACTTGTGCCCTCATTTTCTCATCTTTTTCAACTGTATTAAGAAGAGATTTTTCCGCCTCAAAGGTAAATTGTTCGGGAACAAGCAGTATGAGAAGATGGTTAGAACCATCGTTTAATTTACATTTTATTTCTTCAAGACAGAAATGGGTCTTTCCACTTCCTGCCCTGCCATAAACAAGTCTTAGGCCCATATAATCAGCTCCTAAGTTTTACATGCTAAAAAGCAAGGAAATCCCTTGCTTATCTTCTGACTATAATTATACCATTCTTTTTACCTGTTGAATTATTTTATTTTTTTGTGATACAATATCTCATTGAGAAATCAAAAAGCTTAACAAAGGAGTGTAGAAATGGCAGCGGATATCACAATGCTGATTTTAAGCCTTGTCTTTATACTAATCTCCTGCATTTTTTTCACAAATTCAGTAGAATGGATGGGGAAAAAATTAAATTTAAACCAAGGAGTAGTGGGAAGTATTTTAGCAGCTGTGGGAACTGCCCTTCCTGAAACAATCATTCCTATTATTGCCATTGTTTTTTACAGCGGAAAAGAAGCAAGTCAAATCGCCACGGGAGCAATTTTGGGAGCACCTTTCATGCTTTCAACACTGGGGTTTTTGATGACAGGAGCTGCAGTAATAATTTATTCATCTGCAAGTAAAAGAAGTCTTAAAATGAATGCAGACCCCAATGTCTTCAGACGGGATTTACAGTATTTTATACTGATATATACACTGGCAATATTTACTTCTGTGTTTAATCAGTTCAACGAGGTACGAATCATCTCAGTTGTAGTTCTGCTTTTTATGTATCTCCTTTATGTAAGAGCCACCTTTAATGGAGGAAGCAAAGTCGAAGAAAACGTAGAGGAGCTTCTATTCTCGAGGATTTTTAGTGTACCTTCCTCTTTGCCCTTGATAGTAATTCAGCTAATCATCTCACTTTTTGGCATAATCTTTAGTTCTCATCTGTTTGTAGCTTACGTAAGGGACCTTTCCTATTTAATGGGGGTATCGCCTTTAATACTTTCTATTATAATAACACCTATTGCAACAGAATTGCCTGAAAAGTTCAATTCAATAGTATGGGTAGGACAAAAAAAAGATACTCTCGCACTTGGGAATATAACGGGTGCAATGGTTTTTCAATCATCTATTCCAGTTATTATAGGGATTTTGCTTACCCCATGGAATATAACAGGAACGGCTTTTTTAAGCGCAACTTTAGCATTAACTTCTGCTACTTTAAACCTATTATGGATAAATGTGAAAAAGTCGATAAGCCCTTTTATACTAATGAGTGGCGGTATACTTTACATGGTATTTTTATTAAGTATAATTCATTAACTCTACTTATATTGACACGAGCAAGGTTTGCATGATACAATCTAACCTGTAAACTAAAAGACCTTTGCGGTTGGCAAGTCTTATGACTTGTTCAAGAACTTCGGGCTTCTTGGGTGGGAAGCTCATCTTAAAGGTGAGTTTTCCACTTTTTATTTTACAAAATAATACAAATAATAATATAAAAGGAGGATGTATTGTGGTCATTGCTGCACTCTTAGTAATATTATTGATGATTCTAATTTTGCCTCTGGTAAACAAGTATATAGAGCACAACATCGAATATTTTCTTTTTTCAATGGGGGTTGCTGCAGCATTTGTATCAGGAGCATTTTCTTATGACCTGATAGCTCACATATTTAAAAATCATCTTTTGTATTTAATAACAGTAGCTGTATTTTTATCAGGGCTTTTATTTGAAATATTTAAAGATAAATTTAAAACGCTTATAGAAATAACAATAGCTCGTATTCCCCTCAAAATATTCGTATTTTTGGTAATTGTCATCCTCGGTTTAACAGCCAGTATAATCACAGCCATAATAGCCTCAATAATATTAGTGGAAATAATTCACCTGTTGCCATTAAAACACAAAGACAAAGTGGTGATTACCGTCATCGCTTCTCTTTCAATAGGGATGGGAGCTGCACTAACACCAATTGGAGAACCTTTAGCTACAATAGCCACTTCAAAATTAAATGAAAGCTTCCTTTACCTTTTTACTACCTTAGGCATTTACATCATACCAGCTATATTGGTTCTGGGCTTTTTGGGTCTATTCTACATTAATAAATTAGAGAAAAGTAGTCTCATTATAGAAGAAAATTATATGAAAGAAGCAGAAGAAATTAGAAAAATCGAGAAATTTCAATTTATCTTTATCCAAACCTTCAAAATTTTTATCTTTATCCTGGCATTGGAACTTTTAGGTGCAGGATTTAAACCTGTTATTGACAATTATATAATTCATCTTGATAGCCGACTTTTGTACTGGATAAACATGCTATCTGCGGTGCTTGACAACGCAACACTGGCAGCAGCCGAAATTTCTCCTCACATGACAACAGAACAAATCCGAGCAATATTGATGGGGCTTTTAATAAGTGGCGGCATGTTAATCCCCGGAAACATACCCAATATCATATCTGCAGGAAAGCTTAACATAAAAAGCCGCGAATGGGCTTTGGTAGGAATTCCTCTATCTTTAATCGGGTTGATTATATATTTTATTGTCCTTTTTGTAATTTGATTTTATTTTACTCTATTTGTCAGCTTCCCTATTCCCTCTATTTCAATTGTCACAACATCTCCTGCCTTTAAGGGCCCAACACCTGAAGGAGTGCCAGTCAATATGACATCTCCCGGGTTTAGAGTCATTATATGAGATATAAAACTCACAAGCTTAAATACATCAAATATCAAATACTTTGTATTGCTCTTTTGCTTTACTTCCCCGTTTACATATGTAGTTATATTTAAAGAAGTAGGGTCTAGGTCTGTCACAATCCAAGGCCCTATAGGCAGAAAGGTATCAAAAGACTTGGCTCTTGTCCACTGGCCATCTTTTGCCTGCAGATCTCTTGCTGTCACATCATTTGCTATAGTATAGCCAAGTATGTAATTTTTTGCTTCCTCTATAGAAACATTTTTAGCTTTTCTTCCTATGACAACAGCCAATTCTCCTTCATAATCCACCCTTCGAGACATTTCAGGAAGAATTATGTAATCATCAGGCCCAATTACTGCAGTGGAAGGTTTTATAAATAAGGTGGGTTCCTCTGGAATTTTATCCCCCATCTCTTCTATGTGGTCTTTATAATTTAAACCTACGCATATAGCCTTAGAAGGAATACAGGGAGGAAGAAGTTTTATTTCATTTAATCTATATAAAAAAGTTTCCCCTTCCTTCAATAAGATGACCTTGCCGTTTTCCAGGATACCATAACTGTCAGGTTCTTTATCCACTCTCACAATCTTCATACAACGTTCCCCCTTTAAATAGATTTGAATAGTATTTTACCATAAAAAAGATAATAAAAAAATAGCCTAAAAAGGCTTATTTTCGGTTTTTTATATATTCACCTACTTTTTTATCTTCTTTGTTTATATGATTGACAAACCAGTCTACAAGGGTTTTGTTAACGGTCATTACAACCGAAAGACTAACTCCTTCTCTTTTTATTCTTTCATCTAGATCTTCTACTTTTTTAACAAGGTCTTCATGAATTTTCTTATGCTCTTCATACATAGGATACTGATATTTTTTCATAAGATTTTCTTCATCTTTAAAATGTTTTACAGTATAATCTTTGAGAAATTGCATCACTTCTACTACCTTCTCTTTCCCCTGCTGCCTATTGCAGGCTTCCAAGACATCATTTATCTTCCGTATGAGCTCTTTGTGCTGACTATCTATAGTTTCGTTGCCTATTGACAGGGACTCGGTCCACTTTATCATCTAATTTCCTCCCCTATAAAAACTGTCGATTCAATTTTAAATCTTTTTCGACAAAAAATCAATAAAAATTATTCATACCGTAAAGCCTCAATTGGATTGAGATTAGCAGCCTTATTCGCAGGATACACGCCAAAGAAAAGTCCCACCAAAACTGAAAAAGAAAAAGATATCAAAATCGTGCTCAAAGTAGGGTTTGCATCTATATTCATAGCCTTCCCTAAAGTCACTGCTAAAATATATCCTGCTATAATTCCCAATATTCCACCCAACCCACTTAAAGTTAAAGATTCAATAATGAACTGTAGAAGAATATCTCTCTTTTTTGCCCCTAATGCTTTTCTTATCCCTATCTCTCTCGTTCTTTCTGTAACCGATACAAGCATTATATTCATTATTCCAATTCCACCGACTAAAAGTGAAATCCCAGCAATTCCTCCAAGAAGTAAACTCAGCGTAGTAGTAACACTATTTACCGTTGATAAAATCTGTGACTGGTCAATTATCCTAAAAGCACTGGTATCGCCTTTAAAAACCTCCAACAGGTGATTATTTATCATATTTTTGGCTATTTCTACAGTATCAGGATTTGACGCCCCAATATATATTTGCCTTATATTTTTATTTTTTGCGAAATAAAACATCGTCTTTATTGGAATAAATATTGCGTCATCGTCTGAACCTGCAATTGAAGATCCTTTTAATGCTAAAACTCCAACTACTGTAAAAGCCTGACCGTTTAATTTTATAGTTTTCCCAACTGGATCTGTAAACCCAAACAATTCTGTCGCAACATTGTGCCCTAAAACCGCAACTTTATTTCTTCCCTCATCATCCATTGGCGAAATAAATCTTCCTTCAGCTACCTGTATGCTGCGAATTGCCTGGTAATCACTATTTACTCCATTTACCATAACAGAATCTACTGAATTGTTGCCGTACTTAGCAGTGACATTTGAAGAGATGACAGGTGAAACCGCTTTTATATAATTCCCATCTTTTAATGTCATCGCTTGCTCATAAGTGAGAGACGCTTGAGATCCGCGTCCCATAACACTCACCATTATGAGGTTTGACCCCATGCTCTGAATTTGGGAAGTTACACTCTTTGTAGAACCCTGCCCTATGCTGACCAACGCTATCACAGCTGTAACACCTATTATGATTCCCAACATTGTCAAAAACGACCTTAACTTATTGCTAAGGATACTCCTTATAGCAATTTTCAATGCCTGTACATATCTCACTGCGCCTTCACCTCATCCCCTAGAATGCGCCCATCTTTTATTCTCACTATCCTCTTTGCCTGAGCTGCTATATTTGGGTCGTGAGTGACAACCACCACTGTATTACCTCTTTCATTCAATTCAGTTATTATTTTCATTATCTCATTTCCACTTTTTGAATCTAAATTCCCTGTAGGCTCATCTGCTAAAATTATACGAGGATTATTAGCCAGTGCTCTAGCTATAGCAACCCTCTGCTGCTGACCCCCTGAAAGTTCATTGGGCCTGTGCTTCATCCTGTCTTTAAGCCCTACAAGCTCTAAAAGCATCTCTGCTCTCTCTCTTCTCTCCTTTGCAGGAACACCTTTGTATATCATAGGCAGTTCTACATTTTCTAAAGCAGTCATCCTCTGCAGCAAATTGAAGTTTTGAAATACAAACCCTATTTCACTGCATCTCAAATCTGCCAGCTGATTATCAGTAAGCTTACTTGTATCAATACCATTAAGGAAATATTCACCAGATGTCTTCGTATCAAGACAACCTATTATGTTCATCAATGTCGTCTTACCTGAGCCCGACTGTCCTACAATTGAAACAAATTCACCTTCCCGGATATCCAAATCTATTCCATCTAATGCCCTTACTTCATTCTGCCCGATTCTATAAATTTTTGTTAAATTTCTCATTTTTATCAGTACTTTATCACTATTCATCTATTATTGCCCCCTGAGGAAGAGTTGTTCTGCCATGACCTGTTAAAGCTTCCTCCTTGAAAGCTTCCACTCGGCCTTTCAGTATTTCTATTGAATCCTCCCTGTGGCCTCATCATAAAATTAAAGCCTTGGGGATTTCTATTGTTACTATTAGCCAAAGAGGAGTTCAAAGGAATTAACACCCTGTCGCCTTCCTGCAGTCCACTTACTATTTCTACAAAATTGTTGTTGTGAATTCCTGTTTCTATAAACCTTATATTATTTCTAAACAAGTTCCTCATATTATTGGCATTGGCATCAGAAAGATTTTGATCTTTCATATCATCTGTATAGAGTATCACATACTGTCTATTTCCCAGCGTCTGTACTGCCTGTATAGGGAGGAGTAAAACATCGTTTTTTTCTGCAACTGTAATAGCTACATCCATTGACATACCAAGCATTAGATCCTCACTCGGGTCTACCTGTATAGTTACATTGTACGATGCAACGCCATTCTGTATAGTTGGCAACTGTGATACTTGAGATACCGTTCCACTAAATACCTTTCCTGGTAAGTCATCAGTTGTAAGCTGGACCTTTTGACCTATTTTTATATTCTTAATATCTGTCTCATCAACGGAAAGGTTCACAATATATCCCGAATTGCCTACGATTACTGCTGTATCTGGCTGGCTCTCATAAGATGAAAGCTGTGTAATGTCCAAAACAGGCACAAAACCTGTCTGCACGTAAGAAGCATTGAGATTATTATTGCCTGCGTTACTGCTAAAATTCCCCAGAACATCTCCTTCTTTTATGTTCTGACTTAATATTTTCCCATCAATTGGAGAATAAATCTTTAAACTCTCAATCTGCTTTAAAATTTGATTATAGTTATTTTGAGCCTGCATTACTTTTATTTTGTCGCTTTGTATTTGAGCATCACTTATATTGCTTGAAGAAAGCTTAATTAAAACCTCTCCCTTTCTGACATTCTGCCCTGATGAAACATATATTTTTTCCACAGTTCCTGAAACTTGCGCTGTGACATTAGTCCCGCTATTACCAGAAGGTTGTCCTTCTTCGCTTCCATTAGATTTATTAACATTAACTACTGCAACTGGCATACCTGGAGTGACATCTTGGCCTTCTTTTACCAAAATTTCTACTACTCCGTCAACAGGAGAAGTGATGCTAAGTTTTGCAACAGCGCTATTGTAATTTTTTGTGTCCTGATTTAATTGTTGAGTCGCCAAATCAAGATTTAATTTAGCCTGTTCCAGCTGATTATTTAAATTATCGTCCTCAAGTTCATATAAAAGGTCACCTTTTTTGACTGAATCGCCTACATTAAAATACACCTTTTTTACAACTCCGTTTTTTAAAGTAATCGCTCTCACATCTCCTGTTAAATTACCTGTACCGGTAATTGTCATGGAAATGTTTCCTCGAGTAACAGTTACGTATGGAATCTGTGAAGAAGTAGAAGTTTTGGTTTTGTTTAGAAAATAAAATGTAGCAATACCTGCAATTAGAAGGATAGCGACAATTACGTATGCATACTTCCTTTTCATATTGCCACCTCTTTAATCGAAAGGTTTGTGTAAATATACTAGCAGAAAATTATGATACAAAAATTATAAATATGTGAGAAATTTGTGTGCAAAAAGGTCCGCTGACTTTTAGCGGACCCTTATACTTTTATGTACTTCCACTTTCCTGCTCTAAACCTAAAAATGTACATTATAGAACGAACTATAAAATCTGTAAAAACTCCAATCCATATACCATAAATACCCATACCAAAATTTTTAGCTAAGAAAGACCCCATCACAATTCTGAAAAGCCAAAGACCCACTACAGTAGTGATTACAACATAGGATATATCGCCTGCAGCCCTTAATACTCCCGCCATCACCACCATAATTGCAAGAAAGGGTTCTACTACTGCAAATATTTTTAAAATGCTAGCAGACACTCTTATAACTTCCGGATCGGTAGTATAAAGCGCTGCAAGCTGCTTGGAAAAAACAAACATAAACACACCTATAGCAGAAATAACACCGATAGAAATGTTTCTTGAAACTTTAGCATAAGTCTCTGCCATATCAAATTCTTCTGCCCCAAGACTTCTCCCTACTAAAGCCGTAGCCGCAATAGAAAAACCAAATATTGGCATAAACGCAAGGCTGTTCGCATTCATTCCTATTTGATAGACAGCTATAGCTGTCGTGCCCATCGTGGACACTATTATCTGAACTACTAAAAATCCTCCCTGCATCACCAGCTGCTCTAAAGAGGCAGGAATTCCTATCCTTATAATTCTCTTCATCATATCAAAATCCAATTTAAAAGGACTCCTCACAATTATCTTGGCTTGATTTTTGCCAAAATAAATTAAATAAGCTAAAATTACCCCTCCTGCTACGCGGGCGATTGTCACAGCCCAAGCAGCTCCTTTAACACCAAAAGGTGGTATTATATAGCCGCCTCCGTAAGACACTCCAAAAACTAAAAGAAAGTTTAAAATGAGGTTTATAATGTTTACAACTGCACTAACATACATGGGGGTTTTTGTGTCTCCTGCCCCTCTCAATGCTCCTCCTAATATAAGAGCAACAACCATAAAAGGAAAACCTATAAGAGCAATTCTGTAATACAAAATAGCAAAATCAAAAACATCCCTCTCAATCTTCCCAAATAGAGTCTTTATGATAGAAATGTCAAAAGCATATCCTAAAAGTGTAAATAAAAGTGTCAAAAAAATCGCCATTATAAAAGACTGCAATGTAGCAGTCTTAACTCCTTCTGTATCTTGCTCACCAACAAGCCTTGCGACAACTACTGTAACACCCGTCGAAAGCCCTGCAAAGACTGCCTGTAAGAAAAAAATAACCATGTTTATAAGCCCTACAGCGGCAAGGGCGGCAGGGCTTATGCGCCCAACAAATATGGTAGAAATCATCCCTACTGCCATCACAAGCATCTGCTCAGCTATCGAAGGCCAGGCAATTTGCATTACTTCTCTTGCTACATTTCGCATTTCCTCTTCTTTTGCTTCCAATTCAATCCCCCCTATTTACTTACCTTATTCACCTTTTAGAAGTTCACTCCCTCTTTTTATGACTTTCTTTCCCATTTTTCTATTTATCTCCTCTACTACGTTTCCAGCTTTTATAATTTTAACTACTCCTTTATCTAAAAAAGACAATTGCTCGTACTTTATAGGACTTAAATTGGATACAGATAGTCCTATCAACCTTACATATTGCTCTAGTTTCCAGTTTCCCAATATCTCCTTTGCTATTTTATATATATCTTCACTAAACTTCATATATTTATCTACAGTCTTACTTCTTGTGTGAACAGCAAAATCCGCGGTTTTAATTTTCACAGTAACTGTTCTACAATAAAGCCTTTGCTTTATAAGCTCTTCAGAAACAATCTCAGAAAATTCTTTTAAATACTGCATTAGCAGTTCTTTACTCTTTGTATCTCTTTCCAAAGTCTTTTCTTTCCCTATGGACTTGACCTCTCTCATAGTTTCGACAGGCCTCTCATCAATACCCCTAATGCGATTGTATATCTCTACCCCTGTTTTCCCAAAAAGCTTTATAAGATCTTCTTGAGAAAGTTTTAATAAATCCTCTATCGTATCTATTCCTATACTTCTTAGTTTCTCCGCAGATTTTTCTCCTATTCCATGAACTTTTGTAACAGGAAGAGGTTTTAATATTTCCGGAATCATATCCTCTGTTATAACCATTAAACCATCTGGTTTATTCCAGTCAGAGGCAAGTTTTGCAAGAAATTTGTTGTAAGAAATGCCTACAGAAACAGTGAGACCTGTCACATCCTTTACTCTCTTCTTTATTTCCAGGGCAATATCTTCAGGATTTTTGTCAACATATGTAACATCTAAATAAGCCTCGTCTATAGATACAGGCTCTACAAGGGGAGTTATGTCGTATAAGATTTTAAAAATCTGTTCTGATACTTCTTCATATCGTTTTCTCCTGACAGGCAAAAAAATGCCCTGAGGGCACAGTTTTTTTGCCATGTACATTGGCATAGCAGAGTGAATCCCGTACTTTCGAGCTTCATAAGAGCATGTGGAAACAACACCTCTTCCTGATAATCCTCCAACAATGACGGGTTTCCCTCTGTATTCAGGATTATCCTGTTGTTCAATGGACGCAAAGAAAGCGTCCATATCAACATGGATAATCTTTCTTTTCATAAATTTCCCTCATTTCATCTCATATTGGGAAAACCCAACTGCCTTAAGGCTTCATACACTATTATAGCAACGGAATTAGATAAATTAAGGGATCTCCAGAGGATTTTCTCGTGCATCGGTATGCGTATACAGTCCTCGTAATATTCATCTATGAGCCACTGAGGCAAGCCTGTCGTTTCTTTTCCAAAAATCAAAAAAGCTTCATCTTCATATTTGACTTCATGGTAGTATTTGTTTGCTCTTGTAGTAGCAAGGTAAAACTTCTTCCCTTTATGCTTTTCCAGAAACTCCTTAAGGTTTTCATATACCGTGAGGTCCAGTAAAGGCCAATAGTCAAGCCCTGCCCTTCTTACATCTTTCTCATCTATACTAAAGCCCAAAGGTTTTACAAGGTGAAGTCTGCTCCCTGTAAGTACACAGGTTCTTGCAATATTACCCGTATTCTGGGGAATCTCTGGTTCAACAAGGACTACGTTAAGTGCCATTCATTAAACCCTCCAAAACACAAGTTCCTTTTTTATTATATCACAAACCTTTTACAAAACTAAAAAGCGGAGGAGGACCCTCCGCTTTTTCATTTAGTTTTCTCCCTGTTGCTCAAGCTGTACGGTATCATTGTCAGGTGCATTTGCTTTTTCAGTTTCTCCAGCTTTTTCTTTTTCATGCTTTTCATTGTCCTGTGCTAATACAGCGCCATTTCCTGCATCGACTTTCACATCAACTACGCCGCTATTTGTCTTAATCTCTACGCTGTACACAAGGTATCCATTTTCATTGTCAAGGCTTACCTTCTCGACTGTTCCTGGTACTACCTTTAATGCTGCCGCTTTTGCTTCATCAGCAGTTATTTTTGCAAGGGAAGAAAGCTGTGCGCTCTCTTGTGCTTCATTGTCTTTTACAGCCTCACTGTCTTTCCCATTATCCTGTGGATTGGCAACTTTGATTGTCCCCTGGTAAACTGGTTGCTGCTCTTCTACGTTCTGCTGGTCATTCGAAGTAGCTACCTTTGTTGCTGTTACTGCTGGAGGATTGGAGGGAGAAGTCTGTGCCTTTGCAATCCCTTGATAAGTAGCGCCTCCTATCAACCCTAATGCCATTGCACCTGCTACCATGTAGCTTATCAACTTTTTACTCATTTTTACCACCCTTTCATTATTTTTTGTTGATGTGTATCATCAACTTTCAATTTCATTTTATAATCCCAACATTAAAACAACATTAATGAAAAATTAAAGCAAAATTAATTTTAAAATTGACTCCTTCCAAAAATAGTGCTATTATTTTCTAAGAAAATAGCACAGCATAAAGGAGGGATTTGTCTGGAAGGCATCGTGCGCTTTGGCGTTTCCATGGAGTCAAAGCTTTTAAAGCAGTTTGACGAACTGATTGAAAAGAAAAATTATAATAACAGGTCTGAAGCCATAAGAGACCTCATTAGAGACTTCATAGTAGAAAATCAGTGGGAAGCAGAGGATGTTGAGACAATAGGTACAATAACCTATGTGTTCAACCATGAGGTTAGAGAAATTAACGATAAACTCACAGATATGCAGCACAAACACTATAAAAACATCATATCCACTATGCATGTGCATCTAGATGAGCACAACTGTATAGAAGTCATGATAGTAAAAGGCAAGGCAAAAGAAATTGTAAAGATCGCCGACGAAATAATAAGCACAAGAGGAGTAAAGCATGGAAAGCTTGTAATGACTACAACCGGTAAAAATTTGTGAGAGGTGGTAATTTATGCATATACCTGACGGGTACTTGAGCCCTCAGACATGCGCTGTAATGGGGGCCGTCATGGTTCCTGTTCTCTATAAAGCCGTAAAAGAAGTAAATAAAGAACTTGATAAAAAGGACATACCGGCAATGGCAATAGGTTCAGCCTTCTCTTTTACAGTGATGATGTTTAACGTCCCAATACCTGGAGGTACAACGGCTCATGCCATTGGCTCTACTCTTCTTGCGATAGTATTGGGACCCTGGGCTGCAGTCATCTCTGTGACGGTGGCTCTCATAATACAGGCTCTTCTCTTCGGTGACGGAGGAGTACTGGCTTTAGGAGCAAATACTTTCAATATGGCTTTTCTAGCCCCCTTCGTTGGATACGGAGTTTACAAGCTTATGATGCGCCTTAAATTAAACAAAGTTTTATCCTCCGCAATAGGAGCATATGCTGGAATAAATGCAGCAGCTTTTGCAACGGCAGTAGAGCTTGGCATACAGCCAATCCTTTTCCACACAGCTACAGGAAAAGCCCTTTATTTCCCTTATGGACTTAACATATCTATTCCTGCTATGATGTTTGCTCATCTCACTGTTGCAGGTTTCGTAGAAGCTATTGTCACAGCTTTAGTTATAAACTATCTGGAAAAAGTAGGAGAAGATAATATACTCTACCAGTACTCCTACAGGCTAAGGGGTGAAAAAAGATGAAAAAGCTTTATATCATAGCTTTAATGATTATTCTCCTTACTCCTTTAGGCCTTCTAGCTTCCGGTTCTGCGTGGGGTGAGTGGAGCCTCGATGAAGTCAAAGAAATGATAGGATATGTACCTGAAGGCATGAGTAAATTTGCAGAACTAGTGAAAGGCATACTGCCTGATTACAGTATTCCTGGCTTTGACGCCAATTTCTTTCAACAGGCGATAGGCTATGTATTTTCAGCCATCATAGGCATTGCTGCGATACTCCTCATCTTTGCCATATTAGGAAAATTGATGGGAAGGGCTCAGAAGAAAAATGAATAAATTTCTGGAGAAGACTATCTTGAGTATTCATGGAGCTTTCGAAGATTTCTTTTATTCTGATGAAATAGCATCAAAAACTGGCCTCATGCAGTCATTAGATCCAAGAATAAAACTTTTATCTATTTTACTTCTCATTGTAATAGCTAACTTTGGAAAAAGCATTCTTTTTCTTTCAGTATTTGCTATTTATACGGTAGTTCTAGCTTTTCTTTCAAAAATACCTTTGAAAGCCTATATAAAAAGAGTTGCTGTTATCTCAATAATCTTTACAGGAATAATACTTCTACCTTCAACTTTCAACTTTTTTGAAAAAGGAAGTCCTCTAATTTACTTTGGCAAAAACTTGTACATCACAAAAGAAGGCGTTTTAGCTTCTCTTACACTCATGATGAGGTCATTTGTCTCTCTATCTTTTGTGTACATTTTGTCCCTGTCGACAAAGTGGACAGATATATTAAAGGCCTTCAGATCTTTTCATCTGCCGCAAGTTTTTACCACAACTCTTGAGATGGCCTTCAGGTATATCTTTTTGTTTTTAGAAGTCTCTTTAAATACATTTTTAGCACTTAAAAGCAGAAACGTAGGAAAAATAACAGGAAAAGATGGCAGGAAATTTGTCGCTTCTGTCATCGGGAATATTTTAATACGATCTAATGAACTTACAGAAGAAGTATACAAAGCGATGGTCTCAAGAGGTTATAGAGGAGAATACAAAACCTTCTCTCCTTTTAAAATTACCCCATGGGATTACATTTGGATTTTGTTTAATTTGATTTTTGTAATATCCCTATTTAATACCAAATTATAAAGTCTTACAGGAGGAGATCTTGTAAATTGGATACAGTTTTTGAACTAATAAACGTATCTTACTTTTACACAAGAACAATTCCTGCTTTAATAGACATAAGTTTTGACGTGAAACTTAAAGAAAAATTGTTTATATTAGGTGCAAATGGAAGTGGTAAATCCACTCTTTTAAAGCTAATGGATGGACTAATTTATCCTCATGAAGGTCAAATACGATTTTTTGGAAAAGTGATTGGAGATAAAAGAACCTTTGACGAATATGAATTTAGAAGAAGAGTGGGGTTTGTCTTTCAAGATTCTGACATTCAGCTTTTTAACACAACTGTGTTTGATGAAATAGCTTTTGCACCCCTACAGATGGGAATGAAAAAAGAAGAAGTAGAAAAACTAGTAAATGAAATTCTCATTTCCTTTGGAATTGAAAAACTAAAAGATAGCCCCCCTCACAGGTTAAGTGGTGGAGAGAAAAAAAAGGTAGCACTAGCTTCTATTATAGTGATAAACCCTGACGTTTTGCTCTTAGACGAACCAACTAACGGCCTTGACCCTCGCTCAAAAAAGTGGCTTTTATCAAAATTAGAAGAATTAAACCGTGAGGGTACCACTCTTGTCATCGCTACCCACGACCTTGATATGGCAAAAAAATTTTCAGACAGAATAATAATACTAAATGAAGAACATAAAATAGAAGCTATAGGATATCCTGAAGAAATTCTCAATAATGAAAAGCTCCTTCTTAAAGCCAATTTAATCTGAATAAAAATAGAGTAGGCTCTTACGCCTACTCATTTTATTCTCTTCTTTTCCCTTCTTTTGCAAAAATAGCATCATTCATGTCCCTTTTAACTTGTATAAGCCATCTTTGGGATTCACTTTTGCTTTCCCTTATCATATAAAATTAAGAATTTGATTTACTATTCCACCTACTAAAATCGCAATAATTATATTCGCAAAAACTACCCACCACGTCTTCTTCCAGCCAATTGTCTTTTTTAAAGCGGCAATTGTCGCAATGCATGGAAAATACAGCATCGTCACAATCCCAAATACAATCATCTGCTTGGGAGTTAAAATCTGTGACACCTGCGTCGTACCGGCCAGTGTGAGAAGCATTATTAAAGTGAGTTCCTTTCTTAAAATCCCAAAAATCAATACTATGCCAACTATTGAAGGAAGTCCTAACCACTTAACCACTATGGGATCCATCACATATGAAACATACTTGAATATTCCCGAATATTTTAATATCTCTAAAGCCAAACTTCCTGCTACAATTATTGGCAAAGCTACATACAAAAAGTCTTTTATTCTAAACCATATCTGCTTCAATGTGGGCTTTAAAGCAGGCATTCTGTAGCCAGGAAGTTCCATTATGAGGTCATAGGGTTTCCCAGGCGCTATTTTATTCGCAAAATATGCTGCCACATATACTACAAGCACATCAAGAGCAAATACGGCTAAAGCATATTGGGGCCCCATAAAAACTCCTATTGTCCCTAATATTATAACAATGCGAGCAGAACATGGAACAAGTGTTGACATAAAAGAAGCTATGAATATTTCCCTATCTGTCTCCAAAATTTTTGTCCCTAACACAGCTGGTACATTGCATCCAAATCCCATCAGTACAGGAATTAAAGCTTTCCCATGCAGCCCTACTTTATGCATTACTTCGTCCATTAAAAATGCAATCCTAGCAAGATATCCCGTATTCTCTAGTATAGACAAAAATACATAAAATGGAAATATATAAGGGAGCACAATAGTAACTGCAGAAATAAACCCCTCTGCTAATCCATTCCATATAAAGTCTTTGTACATCTCCGAAATATGGAGGTTATAAACCAAGGGCTTAAACTGGTCAAAAAAGTCCTCCAATATACCTGAAAAATATTCTCCGAATTTAAATATGCCGTAAAATGACAGGAATACAATTATCGCCATAGAAATGTAGCCCCATATCTTGTGAAGAGCCACATTGTCTATAAGGTCTGTCCAGGTAATTCTATGGTGAATCTCTGAAACAGTTTCACTTGCGATGTACGAGGCTATGTCATACCTGTCAGCAGTAACTAAAGTCCCAATTGGACTTTCAAATTTTGACTTCAAATCTCTAAGTATTTCTTCCATCTCTTTATAAGCTTGTTCCCCTGAAGGAGTGCTTTTAAGTTTTTCAATTATATCTTCATCTTCTTCCATTATCTTCAAAGAAATCCACAAAGGATGAAAAGATTTTACAAGAGAAACATTATACTTCACCAGAATTTTATAAATCTTCATTACATACTCTTTTATTTCTGGTCTATACTTTAACACCTTTTCACTTTCTATATCATAAGCAAAAACATCTTCTTCTTTATAAGAATCAACTACTTCAAGCACCTTATCTATTAATTCTCGAAGCCCTTTCCCTTTTGTAGCAATAGTCTCTACAACAGGAATTCCTAAAAGCTTTTCCAGTTTCTTTACATCTATATCTATTCCTTTTTTTAAAGCGTAATCTATCTGATTTAAAGCCATTACCATTGGCACATGTAGTTCCAAAAGCTGAAGAGTGAGAAATAAATTTCTCTCGAGGTTAGAAGCATCCACTACATTTATAACTACATCCGGCTTTTCAAAGGCTATAAACTCGCGGGATATAATCTCTTCCTGAGAATAAGCCGAAAGAGAATAAATCCCTGGCAAGTCTATAATTTTTATGATTCTTCCCTTGTAACTTAATGTGCCCTCTGCTCTTTCTACAGTTTTTCCAGGCCAATTGCCTATTATCTGCGTCATACCCGTCAACTGATTGAAAATGACGCTTTTCCCCACATTTGCATTACCAGCTAGTGCCACAACTATTTCTCTTTTCATAGTACAACTTCTCCTTTTTACTTATGCAGTTTTCACGAATATCTTGGAAGCAAGGCCATAACCTATAACCAAATGGGAATTCCTAACCTCCAGTTCTACAGGCCCTCTTAAAGGCCCCCTCCTTACAAGTCTAACCCTAGTGCCCGGCACAAGCCCCATATCGCTCAACCTTTGAGCAGCCATTCGTCCCGCCTCTATAAACACAATCTCTCCCTCTTCATTTTCCCTTAATTCTAGAAGGTTTATAACTTCGTTTTCTACCATCATATGCATCCTCCAAAAGTGAAAATCATTATCAATATTCCACTATAATTGTAACACTTGTTTTGGAAGCAGTCAACAGAAGTCTTTATTAATAGGTTAAACCATATCCAATTGGATACAACCCCGGAATTTCTACAGGTAATTTCCCTGTAGGATTTACAGCACCAAATATTACATCTGCCATGGCTTTAATACTACATGGATTCCAACCGTATTGAACTAAATAAACTTTCACCTGTGGATAATACATGATATCATAGGGATTTCTTACTGCTATTCCAATTACCTTATCTCCTCCATAATTTACTATCTTCTCAGCTAGACTGTTTGGAGACATAATGTTATTTGTCATAAGGATAACTATGTCAGAGCCATCTATTGCTTTTTTTACATTTGAAGTTAAATCTCCAGCACTCCTTAAAGCATTATTCTCAATCACTAAAGATTCATTATTTTCCGGGTGATATTTTTTTAGCTCATTTACAAAACCATTGACAAGCTCATTAGTACCTCCAATTATCAAGATTTTCTTGTTTAATGTCTCTTTGCCTAAAGGTAATAAATTAGCACTATTTTTTAATAAAGTTATAGACCTCTCAGCCACCTCTTTTTCTACTAACAAGTTTTTTTCATTTCCAACTACAGCTCTTGCTTGCTGAATCATATTTCCCAAGTCTATATTTTTCCTTTCCATTAATCCTAACTTATATTTAAGTTTCAGAATTCTCCTTACCGAATCGTCAATCCTCTTCTCTGATATTATGCCCTTTTTCGTCTCTAAGACTAATTCATTGAAAGCACCATTTAAATCTATAGGCATGAGAATTATATCCGCTCCAGCTTTGACAGCTCTAACTACAGCATCTACTGGGCCAAAATTATCAGAAATTGCCTTCATATTCATTGCATCTGTTATAATCACGCCTTCATAACCCCATTCCTTTCTTACAAGATCAGTTAAAATCTTGTGAGAAAGAGTGGCAGGAATAGTGATTTCTCTTTGAACACCCTCTGAAGTTTTTACTATAACTTTAGTATCATCTAATGCCGGAAAGCTTAAATGGGCTGTCATTAAAGCATCTGCTCCTGCCTGGATCGCTTCTTTAAAGGGTTTTAACTCTATTTTTTCTAAAGTTTCTCTATTTTTATTGACAGTTCCCAATCCTAAATGAGAATCTACGGCAACATCTCCGTGCCCTGGAAAATGCTTTACACAGGACGCAATTTTATTCTCCTGAAGCCCTTTCATAAAAGCAATACCCAGTTTAGCCACCACCTCTGGATTACCACCAAACGACCTTATACCTATAACGGGATTATATGGATTTATGTTAACATCCATAACAGGTGCTAAATCCCAATTAATCCCCACAGCCTTTAATTCACTTCCAATAACTTTCCCAACCTTATAAGCTAAATCTTCAGAAAAGGTAGCACCTAAAGCCATATTGCCTGGAAATTTTGTCCCTTGTGAAAGGCGATAAACTAACCCACCTTCTTGATCAGTACTTATAAATAACGGAATTTTGGGTGACAAACTCTGTATGTCACTTGATAATTTTACAATTTGCTCAATACTTTTTATATTATCAGAAAATAGTATTACACCACCTAAATGGTAATCCTTAATCATTCTCTCTAGCCCTGGCGTCATATTTGTCCCAACTATTTCAGGCATAAGCATTTGGCCTATTTTTTCTTCTATAGTCATATTTTTTATTAATTCGTCTATTGGATCTTTTTCCGGAAGATTCCCTTTGTCTGTAGCATGTAAATATAAAAAAAGAACTAATAAAACTACCAACCCTAAAGAAATAATCAATTTTTTACTCATACTACTCCTCCTGCTCACATAATATCCCATATTCTTTCATATTCATATCCCAACCGCCAAAAAGCTACTCCTAATAATTGGTATTCCTCAATTAGGGAAATTTTTCTTCTAAGACTTTCAAAATCATCATAATAAACAATTACAATTCTTCCATCCTCTAACTTCCAAATACCCCAAGGAGAGCTATCCTCAGGATTAACTCCAGATTTTATAAAATATTTGGACTTTTCTTTTATCTCTTTATAACCATAAGCTTTGCCTGATTCAAAACCGGCTTCAAAAGCTGTCTTCATAGGTTCTCTGCTCATAGGTTTTCTTGGTTCCCAATCTTCTACTTTCATTTTATCTATTGAAGTCCAGCCTCTCCCATAAAAAGGTAGCCCTAAGACTACTTTATTCCTATTTACAATTTTTAAAGTATAATCAAGAACATCTCTAATCCACCATAACGGTCCAACTGGTCCCGGTTCTGACCCCATTGCGTGATAGTCATAACCCATTAATATAAATTGGTCCACCAATTTCCCTAAGCCTTCATAATCATATGAATCTGCCCATGACAGCATTTTCTTAATTTCCTCAAAATTTCCTGACATATTTTCTTTTAAATCATCAATAGATTTTGGAGGAGCTGTTTGGCATACCACATCCACTGAAACTTCTTTCCCTAAACGATGTAATTCTTCTGAAACTTTTCCTACAAACTCTGTATATTCATACCTCCACAATCCAAAAACTCCTTCAAAATCTAGATTTATCCCATCCACCTGATACTTCTCTGCAAATTTTACTAGTTGCTCTGCTGCCTTGTCTTGCATTTTTTTATTTCCAAGAATGGAACCAGCAACCCCTTCATCGAACCTTTCATTTACCACCAAAGGCACAACTTTTACTTTCTTCTCTTTCGCTATTTCTAAAAAACGGCGTATTTCCTCTTCTGTTACTGTTAAATGTAAGTCCGCATTAGAATCAAATCTAAGCCAAGTAGGACTTACATGAGTTAACTTCTGTCCATATTCGACAAAAGAATTTATACTCTCTTTAACTTCTGGGACTACCCATCCCAATTTAAACATACTAAGTCCCCCTTTTTAACGATTCATAGACTACGTTAGAAATCTCTTTAGAAAGGTTGAAAGTACTAAAATACTCTCCTTTCTCATTGAGTCCATTATTCTGTCTATTTGTAAGCACAATAATTTCTAAATTATATTCGGGATCAAAAATTACCTGTGTACCCGTAAAACCACTGTGCCCGTACGCTCTCGATGAGGTGAAATCTCCCATGTAATCTTTCCTAGCAATTTCCCATCCATAACCATATTTATACGCATTCCAGGAGGGAGGAGCTGATTTGGACGAAGTAAATTCTTCTATTACTTCTTTACTATACAATTTAATTCCCAAATATTCTCCTCCATTTAACATTAACTGCCCCAATACAGCCAAATCACGCGCATTAGAAAATAATCCCGCATGTCCCGCAATACCTTCATTCGCATAAAAACAGTTGCCGTCATTAGCTTCACCAATCAAAGTATAATTTCTCCATTTGTTCCAGTCATCTATATTTTCTTCCACTGGGTATACATTTTTTTCCTTAATCATATTATATTCAAAAGGATTGCCCCATGAAGTAGCTGCAACTTTATCCCTAGGGTTTTCTAGATATTTATAGGGATTAAAAAGTGTATTTTTCATCCCTAACGGCAAATAAATTTCTTCTCTAAGATAATCATCCAACCTCTTCCCGGTGATAGTCTCTACTATATACCCCAAGACCATAAATCCTATATCACTGTATTTCCTATCAGTACCCGGTTTGTATTCTAAGGGGAGTGAACATATATACTTTAAAGAATCTTTAGAATTCGAAGCGTGATAGTAAATTGGTTTCCAAGCAGGTAATCCAGAAGTATGGGTCAGTAAATCAGAAATCGTTATGTCTTCTTTCCTATTCTGCCCAAACTCAGGAATAAATTCTACTACCTTATCTGTCACTTTCAGCCTATTTTCATAAACCAGTTTCATTATAGCTTGAGTAGTACCCATAACTTTAGTAACAGAAGCTAAATCAAATATCGTATCAACTTTCATTGGAAGAGGATTTGACAATTCTTTACCCATATCATATTTTTGCCGCCATCCATATGCTTTTTCTTTGACTATAACTCCATCCTTGGCAACCAAAACAACTGCCCCAGGAGTAATACCATCTTCAATAGTTTTAAGAACAATTTTATCTATCTTACCTAATATCTCCTCTGACATTCCTACTTCATAGGGAGTTCTTTTTTTAAGATAGTAGTTCCCCATCTCTTCTCTCCTTCATTCTTTTGAATATACAATTTTCCCACCTACAATTGTCATATGTACACTAAGGTCACTACCTAATACTACTATATCCGCATCCTTTCCAACCGCAATACTCCCTTTTTTGTCATAAATCCCTATCGCTTTAGAAGCATTAGTAGACACCATTTTAACAGCATCAAAAAGGGAAATACCTAAGCTTGTAATATTTTGCAAAGCTTTATCTAATGTCAAGGTACTTCCCGCCAAAGTTCCATTTTCAAGTCTCGCTTCTCCATTCTTTACGTACACTTTTTGTCCCCCAAGGCTATACTCTCCATCCCCTAGCCCACAAGCAGCCATAGCATCGGAAATTAAAATAATTTTATCCACACCCTTTATTTTCAAAAGCAATTTAACTGCTGCAGGGTGGGAGTGTATGAAATCACATATAAGCTCTCCATATATTCTGTCATCTAAAAATACTTCTCCCAGCGCTCCTGGCTCTCTGTGGTGGAACCCCCTCATGCCATTATATGTATGTACGGCTATTGTTGCGCCGTAATCCACTCCTTTTTTCATCTCTTCATAAGAAGCACTGGTATGCCCTAAAGAAACTCTAACTCCTTTTTTTGTCACATGTTTTATAAAATCCCCTGATGGATCTTTTTCCGGAGCCAAAATAATAACTTTTATATTACCTCCTGCTGCTTTATAAAATTGATCAAATACTTCTTTATCTGGATCCACTATATATTTTTCATCTTGAGCTCCTTTATGCTCTTTACTTATAAAAGGACCTTCTACATATGCTCCTAGGACCTCTGCACCTTCTACCCCCTTTTTCATTGTTTCTTTTACATTCTCTAAAGCCCTTAAAATATCAGGAATATCCATTGTCATAGTAGTTGGGCAAAAACTTGTAACTCCATGTTTAGCTAAATGCACAGAAATATTGCTTAACGCTTCATAAGTTGCATCCATGGTGTCATAACCTACACCGCCATGTATATGTATATCAATGAATCCCGGTACTATTTTTTTACCTTTTAAATCAATTACTTCTGCATTTATTTCCGAAATGTTTCTGCCTAATTTGGAAATTTTGCCCTCTTCAATTAACAAATCACCGTTATAGAGTATCTCCT
Source organism: Caldanaerobacter sp. (assembly GCF_049701115.1). NCBI lineage: Bacteria > Bacillati > Bacillota > Clostridia > Thermoanaerobacterales > Thermoanaerobacteraceae > Caldanaerobacter > Caldanaerobacter sp. Next base: position 37,998 of record NZ_JBNATX010000002.1, read on the forward strand.
CTTCTTTATATATCTCTGCATTCTTTAAAATAAGCTTTTTCACTTTTAATATCCTCCCCATATAAATTTTAAATTTCTTACAAAAATTATATCATAAAAGAAAAAGAGAAAGTTAAAGGTAGACAATTTAAACTTGCCTACCTTTAACTTTTAAATTTTATTTATTATCCACACCTCTTAATATTCCGTTCATAATAAGTGGTACAAGGAAGGAGTCTGCAGAACCATTTTTGTAAATCGGATCTCCTTCTGGCGGCCATCCTGTCACATTTACTCCGTCGAGTACAGGAGCATTAGAATATCTTTCAAATAATGGGATTATTGGTAGTAATTCATTAAAAGCTACAGCTAATTTCTTTGCAACTTGTTTCTGGTGTTCCATGTCTCCCTTTCCTACTTCTGTAATCAATTCATCAAAATCAATTTTTTCACCTTTGTATTCCTGAACAAGAGGGAAGTTCTGTCCAGGCATCTCTTTATTACCTTTAGCTCCTCCGTTATAGTTTAAAAGAGCTGCCATGTATGCAAATTGTGGATGCGGAGTACTTGAACCCCAAGGCAAAAAGCCCATCTGGAAATTACCTTTGTTCATCTCTGTTGTATACTGGCTCCACACTACTCCTCTTATAGAGGTTTTAATTCCAAAACTGTTTAATTGTTGAGCCACATTATCAGCAGCTGCACTCCAATCCAAGAAATCTGAAGGTACCATTAACTCAAATTCTAGCTTCTTCCCTTTATCATCGTACCACTGTCCATCTTTCTTCTGGAACCCTATAGATTTTAAAATTTCTTCTGCTTTTGCAGGATTGTATTCATATTGATTTAACTTATTTATTGTATCTTTATCTAGCCATACATCTAAAAGATTATCTGACATACCAGACATATATTTAACTGCGACACCCGACTTTGCTAACGCAACAGTGCCTGCTTCTTGTCTGTTTATGGCATATGCTAAAGCCTGCCTAAATTCTACCCTGTTAAAAGGATAGATATTATTATTAAAGAATATCGCAGGTCCTGTATAATATGGGAATCTAATAATACGCAATCCCATTTGAACAAATTGTTGTTCTGTTGCTGGCGGAAATGCGTGAGTTACAAAATCAAGTTTTTTATCTAAAACCAAAGGCGTTGCTTGAGCTGTTTCCCCATTATAAATAACAATCTTATCTATCTTCACTTTATCGGCAACCCAAGAATCAGCTCTTTTTACTAAAGTCAATTGGGCTTCTGTAATATTCTGTGTATCCATCTTAAATGGTCCTGAAGCTACATAATCAGTAGGACGGAAAGTATCAAATTCATCTAACAAAGCTTTAAGTTTGTCATTAAATTCTTTATATTCTGCTGTTTCTTTAAATTTATTTAATTCCTCTCCTTTTAGTTCTTTCAATTTATTTGCTGTATCTTTATAGGTTGTATATAAATCTTCAAATTTCTTAGCCCAGTCTCCATAAACTGACCTTGGTTGAGGCATTATCCTTAAAATATAATACTCTACAACTGGACTTATGGAATTCAGTTTAAATTTGATAGTATAATCGTCTACTCTCTCAAATGAATCAATATATCTCCATACCATATATCCTTTTGCACGAGCTATCCACAAATAGGTAATCAAATCGTCTACATTAAACGTAGTACCGTCTGACCACTTTACCCCTTGACGAAGTTTAACTGTGAGGGTAGAATTATCTTTGTCTAAAGTCCAATCGGTAGCAAGATATTTATCCCAGGAACCATCACTCCAGTAATAGAAAGCAAGCGGGCTGGTCATTAAAGCAGTATATGGACTTCCTGGCATTGTAAGTGCGCCTGTAACAAAGACATTAAAGTGAGACTTTGGAGGTACATCATATGCCCATGCACCATGCAGCACAACTTCTTTCTTGGGCTCTTCCTTTTGAGACGTGCTTTGCGCAGGTTGGGTAGGCTTCCCAGAACACCCGGCAAATACAACTGAAAAAATCATTAGTAATGCAATCAATATAGCCCAGTATCTCCTCATACATTCTTACCCCCATTTTTTTGATTTTTAATTTCTGAAAACTTTAAAAAATACTTGCCTTTTGCCCCTCACCCCCTTTAAAAGTTTAATCACTGTCTTCATCTTTTCTTTTGTAAATCACATAGAGTATTAATGTAGTTAGGAAAAAAATTAATCCTATAATTAAGCTAAAAAGAGTAATATAATATTCAGGTGTATCTTTCTCCTCAAAAACAATCAAAATTGCACCGACCAGCACTATCCATATACTTATTTGGAACCATCTCTTTAAAAATTCGCCAATCATTCTTTACTCACCTAGCATCTTCTCTCTGGCATCCTTTATAAAACATGCCACATAATGATTAACTCCATCTGGTTCTAATCCAGGAAGTTCTTTATCACATTTGTCTTTCACAAACACAGGACAACGAGGATGAAAATGACACCCTTCTGGCAGATTATCTAATCTCGGAATATCGTCACTTCTCAATTTTATTCTTTTTTTGGAACGAGTAACTACAGGGTCTGGTTCCGGGACAGCTGAAAGCAAAGTAATCGTGTATGGATGCTTCGGATTTTCAATAATGTCATCTGTAAACCCATATTCCACAATTCTTCCCGTGTACATAACACCCAATTTACCGTCTCCACCAAAAAGTCTTGCCAAAGCTAAATCGTGAGTAATGAAAAGAAAGCCTACTTTAAATTCTTTTCTTATCCTTTTCAAGGTATTTATTATGCTTGCTTTAATCGAAGCATCCACCATTGAAACTGGTTCATCTGCTACTATAAATTTCGGATTAACAGTTAATGCCCTTGCTATAGCAACTCTTTGCCTCTGTCCTCCTGAAAGCTGGTGTGGATACTTATAAATGAAGTCTTCAGGAGGAGTTAAATCCACAACTTCTAATAATTCCAATACTTTCTTTTTTGCATCATTTTCATCTTTCGCAAGCTTATAATAAATCAATGGAGTGGATAAGGTCTGATATACACTCCTTACAGGATTTAAAGAAGCAAACGGGTCTTGATGAATCATTTGAATAGCTCTTCTTATTTCTTTTATTTCCCTTCCTTTTAATTGGCTCAAAAGCTTATCATTATACCTTATTTCTCCTTCTGTAGGCTCTATCAACCCAGCTATAATTTTCCCTAACGTAGTTTTCCCACTTCCAGATTCTCCTACTAGGCATAAGATTTCATCATCTTTAAATTTTAAACTTACATCGTTTATGACTTTCACTACTCTGTTTCTTTTACGATAGAATTTTTTTATATTTTTAAGTTCAATTATCAATTCTTCCACTTTTAATCCCTCACTATTTTTGAATGATTGAAAGCCAATCACTTTGCCTTATCTTAGATAAAGTATCCTTGCTCGCATGATGACATGCTACAAAATGCCCTTCCTGCCCGTCTACAAAAGTCAATGTGGGGGGTGTATTTAAACATACATTACTCCTTAAAGGGCACCTTTCATAAAACGGGCATCCTTGAAATATCTCCGATAAATTAGGAGGCGATCCTGGAATAGAAGTTATTTCTGTTCTTTTACCTCTCAATTGAGGAGTCGAAGTAATCAAACCTGCAGTATAGGGATGGTACGGAGTGCCAAATATATTATACACATCTCCAACTTCTACTATTTTACCTGCATACATTACTGCGACCCTATCTGCTAATTCAGCAGCCAAACTAAGGTCATGCGTTATAAATATAAGTGTGAAATTAAAATCTTTTTTGAGTTCTTTTAATAACTCTATTATGTTTCTTTGTGTTAATATATCCAGCGCAGTCGTAGGTTCATCAAGTATCACAACCTCTGGATTTAGAAACAACCCTAATGAAAGGAGTACTCTTTGTCTCATTCCGCCAGATAATTCATGGGGAAACGAGTTTAATACCCTTTCACTATCCAAGTGAACTCTTTCTAACAAATAACGTGCTTTCTTTAAAACTTCTGCTTTATTTTTCCATCCATGAGAGTAGGCTGTATCTATAAAATGGTCCTTTATGCGCATCACTGGGTTGAAAGCATTAAGTGCCCCTTGTGCCATCATAACTATCTTTGACCAGCGAATTTTTTGTAATTCATTCTGGGATAGTTCAAGAATATTTATTTCTTTTGAACTATTTATAAATCTTATTCGCCCACTAGTTATCCTGCTGTTTACAGGAAGTAGCTTTATAAAAGCTGCACCCAATGTCGATTTTCCACAACCACTTTCTCCAACCAGCGCAATAGATTCTCCTCTGTATATTTCAAGCGAAACATGCTGGAGTGCATAAATTTTTTTGGTAGGTCCTAAATATTCAACACTCAAATCCTCTACTATAATGTGTTTTGTTGCCATATTATCCTCCTCTTCTTAACCTTGGGTTAAATAGTTCTTCCATCGATCTAGTCATAGTGATAAGAGATAATTGTAATAACACTATGATGGTTATTGGAACTAATAAGTACCATTGGGCTTTTGGATTAAACAGTGCTCCCTGGTTCCATGCCAGTGTAATCATTACACCCCAGTTATGCTGCTCCATAGGAACTACTCCCAAGAAAATCAATCCTACTTGTGCGTATATAGCTCCTGTCATACTTAAAATAAACTGTACAGAGATATAACTTAACATATTAGGAAGAATTTCCTTGAAAATTATATGGCTAATAGGTAGACCCAAAACTCTTGCCGCCTCTACATAATCCCTTTCTTTTAAGGATAAAACCTGCGCTCTTATGGCTCTCATTAATCCTCCCCAGCCAATAGCAGCCAATATTACAGCTAATCCTGTGGCAGATTTAAATTTGATAAGCGAAGCTAAAACTAATAATAATGGAAAATGAGGAATAGTTATTATTATCTCTGCTAAACCATTTAACAATGTATCAACAATTCCACCTACCACCGCCGCCAAAGCACCAAAAGTCGCCGCAATTAATACAGTTAAAAGAGCTGCCATTAAAGCTACATATATTACCTCTCTACCTCCATGAAGAACCTGCATCAGTATGTCTCTCCCTTGGTAATCTGTACCTAGTGGATGAGCCAGGGTAGGACCCGTGTAAATACTATTAAGATCTGTTTTCATATTAAGAGGCATCAAATAAGGTCCTATAAAAGCAAGCAGTATAAAAAACAAAGTACCTATAAAACCTACAAAGCCAACCTTATTCCTCATCATAATTTTTAAGGATTCTTTCAAGCTAGTTAATATATTTTCCATTACTACCTTTCCTCTCCCAATAATTTAATTTATTAATCCAGCCTTTAGTCAACTTCTAGAAGTACGTATTCTGGGATCTAGCACTCCTAACAAAATATCCGCCAAGAAATTGGCAAACACAACTGAAGCAGTAATTATTAAAAATATTGCCTGCATCACAGGATAATCCCGTGTAACTATAGCATCACTAAGTTTTAGTCCTATACCCTGATATACAAAAATACTTTCAATTAAAGGCGAACCACCTACTACAAACCCGATAGAAATCGCTAAAGATACAAACAATGGCAAAATAGCATTTCGTCCTACATAGTTTATCATTATATTAGCTTGCTTTATTCCTCTCGCTTTTGCAACTTCTACATAATCCTCTCCTAAAGTCGAAATTGTACTTGATTTCATAACCAACATCCACGAACCTATTGTTGTAAGTACATACACTATTATCGGAAGCATAGCGTGGTAAAAAGCATCTTTTAGAAAATAGAGTGAAAATTCAGGTCTTACACCTGGTGATAAAGAACCTCGTATCTCAGCTATATTAAACCATTTCAATTTTACACCAAAGTAAACTACTATCAACATAGCTATAACGTAATTCGGTACAGCTGAAATAATAGAAGCAAAGAAAGAGAGAACTTGATCTAACCAACTATTCCTGTAAATTGCCATTAAAACCCCTAGAAGTACACCGCCAACAAAACTTATAAACAGCGACACAGTAACTACAAACAACGTCCAAGGTAAGAAGCGCAATATAATTTTACTTACCGGAGTATTTGTAGAAATAATTGACACTCCAAAATCTCCTCTTGCTAAATTTTTTAAATAATCCACGTATTGTACTAACAAAGGTTTACTTAAGTCTATGTGGAATAGCGACGCTGCTCTTTCTTGCGCCTCTTGTAAAGGAACACCCTGAGATAACTGAGTTGCTATAAAAATATCTAAAGGATTTCCCGGCATAAGGCGTATCAAGAAAAACGTAAAAGTAGCTACCACAAAAATTGTAACTAATGCTCTTAAAAATCTTATGAAAAAGTAATTTGTCAGGATTTTTTTCATCATTTATCATCACCTATTCCATTATTAAAAGTTTACATAGTTTATCTTTCTAAAACGGGGCTTTTTTCAACTTAAGAGTTTATGACACCTCCCTATTTTGTATTCTTGTTATTAAATTTTATACTCCCCCTCTTATTATACCATATTTATTTGGTCTTGTCAAGGTTGGTTTTATATTATTTTCCCAGGATTAAGTATGAGATTTGGATCTAAAGCCTTTTTTATAGCTCTCATCATCTCTATATGCGCTGGTTCCAATACTAATGGAAGATATTTTTTCCTCTTATGCCCTATACCGTGTTCACCACTTATTACACCGCCCAACTCCTTTACTACAACATACATTTCTTCAAGAAGTTTCTCAAGCTTTTCATGCCACTCTTTCATAGAAAGTTCTGGCGGCTTTATGGGAGTTGCGTGGATATTCCCATCTCCCGCATGTCCGTAACACGGAATAGGTATTCTGTATTTGTTTGAAATTTCTCTTATTTTTTTGAGAAAAGTAGGAATTTCAGATATAGGAACCACAACATCTTCTAGACTTTGATGAGGACTGAACTGTTTCCATGCCTCTGCAATATTCCGCCTTATTCTCCATATTCTTTCTGAAGTTGTGGCATTATCAGCAACATACACCTCTATTGCGCCATTTTCCATACACAAGTTTCCTATAATTTCATACTGCTCTTCTAATTCTGCCTTATTGTTTCCGTCAAGTTCTATTAAAAGCATTGCTCCTGCTTCCTCAAAGGGTATCTTTTCATTGAGATATCTGCATGACACTTTAAATGAAAGGTCATCCATAAATTCTATAGACGTAGGTATTATTCTTCCAAAAGTCATGATTTTGGGCACTATTTTAATAGCAGTATCTATATCTTCAAAAAGCACCAGCAAATCTACTTTTGCTTGAGGAAGTGGCATAAGTTTAAGGTATATCTTTGTAAATATCCCAAGTGTCCCTTCAGAACCTACCATAAGGTGTATAAGGTCATATCCTGTAACGTCCTTCATCACTTTACCACCAAGATGTACAATATCTCCTGTTGGAGTCACTACTTCTAAACCTATTACATATCTTCCGGTAACCCCATACTTTACTGCTCTTCCACCACCTGCATTTTCTGCAACATTGCCTCCTATATAGCAGGTTTCTACACTCATAGGGTATCCCGCATAAAATAGACCATATTCTTTTACGGCATTATTAATTTCATTTGTAACAACCCCAGGTTCAACAACTACTACCAGATTTTCTTTATCTATTTCAAGAATCTTATTCATCTTTTCAACGGATAACACAATTCCACCATATATAGGTACTGCTCCGCCAGAAAGGCCACTACCAGCACCTCTAGGCGTAACAGGGATTTTGTATTTGTTTGCTAGCCTCACTATTTGTGCTATTTCTTCTGCCGATGAGGGTTTTACAACAGCTTCCGGCATATGGGCATAATGCTTTTCTGCCACTTCATCATGGGAATAGGCTTCTAATGCATCAGGATTACCGTATATAACGTTATTAGCGCCAACTATTTTTTTAAGCTCTTCTACAATTTCATTTGTCAGCTTATTATACACTTACCTCGCCTCTTTCTTGTATTCCTTTATCTTTTCTATAAGCAAAGGAACTATCTGATGTAAGTCTCCCACTATGCCTAGATCAGCAATTTTAAATATTGGCGCATCTGGATCTTTATTTATAGCTATAATATTTTCTGAACTTTGCATACCTGCTATATGCTGTATAGCCCCTGAAATGCCTACAGCTATATACAGTTCTGGTGAAACAGTTTTTCCACTTAAACCCACTTGATGGGGATAAGGCTTCCACCCTCTATCTACAACATCTCTAGTAGCTCCAACCGCTCCTCCTAGAATTTTTGCCAGATCTTCTACTAGTTTGAAGTTCTCAGCTCTTCCTAAACCTCTTCCTCCTGAAACTATTACTTTTGCTTCTTGTAAATTTATCTGCTCTGATTCGTTTTTTACAAATCTCAAAAATCTAGTTGAAGCAGAAAAGACTTCGTCATTAAATTTTTTATATACAACCTCTCCTTTTCTCCCTTCATCATAGAATGCTGGCTTTATCGAATGGGGTCTTATTGTAGCCATTTGAGGCTTAGTAAAAGGGGTTTTTATAGTCGCGAGAATATTTCCTCCTATTGCGGGTCTTGTTTGTAAAAGTAGTCCAGTTTCTTCTTCTATATCTAGAAAAGTGCAATCTGCCGTAAGTCCCGTTTTTCTTTTAACTGCTACATAGGGCATTAACGTCTTTCCCATAGTAGTTGCAGCTGCTATAAATATATCTGGATTGTACTCATCAAGGAGATATAGAATAATTCGAGAGTACACTTCTACAATAAAGTTCTCAAGCCTTGGGTCTTCTACTACGTATACTTTGTCTGCACCTCTTTTTATAAGTTCGTCTATATCTTTTCCCTTAATCCCATATCCCAATAAGATTGAGACAAGTGAACTACCTAATTTATCAGCAAGGATTCTTCCTCTAGCCAAAAGTTCAAATGATACACTTTTTAATTTTCCATATCTAAACTCTGCTAGTGTCCAAACATCACCCACTTTTAAGCCTCCTTAAATGAACTCTTTTTCTATCAGGTAGTTTAAAATTTCTTCCAGTGCTTTGTGCAAGGTAGCCTCATCTTTTACAACTATCTTTTTGCCCTCTCTCATTACTTTTGGGTTGAATATTTTCACTACTCGAGTTGGAGAACCCTTAAGCCCTATCTTATCCTCTTCAGCATTTATTTTTTCTGCATTCCAAATAGGAATTTTTATACTTTTCGCTTTTATTTTACCTTTTAAAGTAGGTAACCTTGGTTCACTTATTTCCTTTACCACCGTCAATACAGCTGGCAACGGCATTTCAATTTCTTCATAACCTTCTTCTACAAGTCTTTTTACTAAAATTTTTTTGCCGTCTATTTTTATAATTTCACTCGTAAAAGTCGAAAGTGGTAAGTCAAGGAAAGAGGCTATTCCAGGCCCTACTTGCCCTGTATCTCCATCTGTTGCACGCTCTCCGCATATTATAAGGTCAAAAAGACCTATTTTTTCGATAGCTTTAGCTAATACATACGAAGTCGCAAAAGTATCTGCTCCAGCAAACCTTTTATCAGAGAGCAAAATCCCGTCATCACATCCCATAGCTATTGCCTCTTTTATTGCTTCTATTGCTTTTTCAGGCCCCATGGATATAACAATTATTTCTCCATCATATTTCTCTTTTAGCCTTATCGCTGTTTCTATGGCATATAAATCGAGGGGATTTACTATACTTTCTACTCCTTCTCTCACCATTGTTCCTGTCACAGGATCCATTCTTACATTGCTCGTCTCAGGTACTTGTTTTATTGGGACTATTATTCTCATAGGTCTTTCTCCTTTTCATCTACTTTTAAAAACTAAACCTCATCACATGAAACTTCCTCGTCACTTTAAAACCCGTCTTTTTATATAAATGCCCTGCCGCGCTTTCTTCTCCGGTCCATAAAAACCACACATTGTGTAGCCCTTTACACCGCATCTCAAAAAGGCAATAGTTTAAAAGTATCTTCCCCAGACCTAACCCTTGCATTGAAGGGTCAACTCCAAATGGACCGAACCTTTCGCGAATCCCTTCATATGCCCCGTATAGACAAAATCCCACTATTTTATCATCTTTCTCTGCAACAAGTATTTGCTCCAAAGGCAATCCCTGTAAAATTCCTTCTCTTATTGCTCTCCCCCAGTCGGGATTGAAAACTACATTTGCAAATTCAATTAACTCATATAGATGTCTGTCCTCAGCATATCCAAATTTAAACCCTTCTTTTTCTCTTTGTTCTTTCAGCTTTTTCACTTCTTCAGGTATCGTAAAATCTAGTAGCGACCTATCCATTGCTACAGGAGAGTATAATTTTGTAAAACCTTGTTTTAAGAGAAATCTGTAACCTTCGTGGTATGTCTTTTCATCAATGCCTGGTAAAAAATAGTTTGGAGCATAGGAAGAGAAGAATATATATTTTCGCCCCTTCTTCTTAACAAATTCTTTCGCTTTTTCAAACATCTTTGTCCCAATTCCCTGGCCTCTATAAGCTGGATGTACAAAGAAGACTGTAATCCAGCTATTCTCTGGCTCTAAATCATCTTTGTACATAGGCAATTTTCTTACCAAAGTAAGAGTAAAACCAATTATCTGACCTTTTTCATTTTCAGCTACAATCGCTCCCTCAGGGTCAAAATTGGGATCTAACAATACTTTTGTACGAAATAGGTGTTGGTTTATTGGGTCAAATGGAAGGCTTTGCTGCCATGCTTCTACTATCCCTTTTTCATCCCCACCTCGATAAGTTCTAACTATATACCTCATTCTTTTCAACTCCCTATTCTAAATTAAATCCAGGTAAAGATGCGCCTCTTCTTTTATTAGCTCCTTCTGGCATCATAAAAGCTTGAGCGTATTTTACTCCCATCAAGCAACCTCTTACTACGGCTAAGTGAGTGTAGTAATCTAAATATCTAAAAGTAGAAACTCCTCCTCTTACAAACTCATATTGTTTTATTGCTTCCACCCAGACATCGTACGTAGAAGTAATATCTACATACACATCCGGTTCAAATCCATAAGGATCTTCCCAATTTTCCCCGTAAAATAGACCTCTAACCCCGTGAGCAGGATACTTCAGTTCAAAGGCAGGTAAAGCCGCAATTAATAATGCTCCTTCCACTATGAGATAAGTATTTGCATGATCTGGATGCATACTATTTTTCCAATGGGTGATTATAACATCGGGCTTCTTTTCTCTTATTACCTCCGCCAACTTGAATTTTACTTCATCATTTACTGGAAGTTCAGCATCTCTGTAAGGTAGAAAGATAGGCTCTGCCCCTAAGATTTCTGCAGCTTTTTTTGCCTCTTCAATCTTTTGTTTAGCATATTCCTCAGGTTTTAAATGTGGATGCCCTTTTTCTCCGGGAGTAAGATGTACAATACTTGCTTCATGTCCTGCCCGCGTGTATTTTGCAATCACTCCCCCCGCAACTAATTCCATATCTCCACAGTGAGCACCTACTGCCATAATGTGTAATTTCTTACTCATTTTTATTAACACCTCTTTCAGCTATATCTCCTCTAATTTTCCATGTTTAATTATCTTTGCTTATTTCCCTATAATTACCCTTAATTTGTCTTTTCATTTAAAATTGCTTCTTACATTTAACATATTTCTTCCAAATCTTGAAACCCAATTTCCCGTAGAAGTCTACAAGATTTGTCCAATCAATTACTATATTTCTTATTCCCCTCTGATTCAGAAAATACATACCTGCTTGAACAATGGCTAAACCATATCCTTTTCCTCTTTCTTCTGGATCTATGCCTAATGGCCCTATTCCTCCTAGCTCTTCTTCAAACAAAGGAGCCCAGTAAACATTTTGAGCAATAAAAGGAGATTTACTGTCATTTATTCTGCAAAATCCAATTATCTTCCCCTTCTTCTCCGCTACTACAAATTCTCTTCCTTCTCCCCCTTTTTCAAAATACTTTATTGCTTCATACTCCCATCTGCCGGGAAAGCATCTTTCTAAAAATTCAAGAAAACTGTTTTTTTGCCACCTACCCAAAATCTTAAATTCAACTTCCGGGAAAACAGGCAATGTAACTTGGCCTTCACCATTTAGTCGACAGTATAAGTCATACTCTTCTCCAAACTCTACATAACCTTTCTTCTTAAACCATTCTACTGTGTCTATGTATTCAAAAGGAATACCAGGAAAATAATGCCACGGATCCTGCCCTAAAACTACTGTTTTTACTCCATTTGCCTTTAAAGCTTCTTCAGCTTTTCTTAATAACTCACTTCCTATGCCTTTATTTCTATAGTCCGAATCCACTAGTATTACCTGTATATATCCTGTATCTTTTTTGTTTTTTACACATTCCAAATCCTCTTTCCATATCTTTGAAATTATAAATCCTACCAACCTCTCCTTTTCTAAAGCTATCCAAGAACCTTCTAGAAGTACATTTTCATCCTCAAGGCTATTTTGATAAAACAACTCTTTTCTGAGTGGAAATTCTTTACCCAATTCTTTATTCCATAGCCTTACAATCTCTTCTCCCTTATCTCTTGCCAACGGCAGATAGTCAATAACCATTACCACACCACCTACTATAAAGAAATTTTTCCCATTACCACCGGATGTTTTGCTCCTGTTGCTTTTGGAATATTGTTAAAATTGCCATTTATAGTCTCACTTGCAAGGATTGCAAAAGCAACAGCTTCTTTGGCATCGCTATTAAATCCTATGTCTTCTTGCGTTATTACCCTAACCTGAGGCAGCAGTTTTTTTATCATTTGTACAAGGGTTTTGTTGAAACTTCCTCCACCTCCTATTACTACTTTGTCAACTTTGTAGTAGGGAAATATAAACTTTTCGTAGCTTCTCACCACTGAATAAGCAGTTAAAGCTGTAACAGTAGCAACCAAATCGTATTTATCTATTTCCAAGTAGGAAGCCCTTTTCATCAAATTATCCACATAATTTTTCCCAAAATGCTCCCTACCAGTGGTCTTTGGTGGCTTAATTTCAAAAAACTCATCTTTTAAAAGTTCTGCTAAAAATTCTTCATTTACTTTCCCATAAGATGCTAATTCACCATCTTTGTCGAATTTCATTTCCCCATGAGTAATCCTCTTCACAACTTCATCTATCACCATGTTTCCAGGACCTGTATCAAATGCAATTACGTCTTCTATACTACCTCCTTTAGGCAAAACAGTAACATTGCCAATTCCACCTATATTTTGTAAGGCAATTGTTTCATTTGGTGACCTATACAAGATATATTCAGTGTAGGGTACTAAAGGAGCTCCTTGCCCTCCTGCAGCTACATCTCTTACCCTAAAATCAGCCACTGTTACAATTCCAGTTCTTTCAGCTATTACTGCTGGTTCCCCTATTTGAAGAGTAGAACGGACTTTATATCCCATATCTTCAATAAAGTCAGGAATATGATATATGGTCTGCCCGTGAGACCCTATTAAATCTATATCTTTCGGGGCAAAACCTACTTTTTTAATGAGTTTTAAGGCGGCTTCCGCAAACAGCTCGCCAAGTAAAAAATTCATATGGCATATCTTCTCAACAGTTCCAGTATGAGGGTCAAAAAGCTCAAATATCTTCTTTTGCACTTCCTCTTCGTACGGAAACTTTTCAAATTCTAAAAGTTCAACCTTTGTATCTAAACCTCTCCCTTTGACCTTCACAAGAGCAGCATCAATCCCGTCAGCAGAAGTACCGGACATTAACCCAACCACTAATCTTTCTTCTTTATTGTAAATACGCAACAACCTATCCATCGCACTTTCCTCTCTCATCGTTCTTTTAAAAAACTCAACGCTAGAATAGCAGCTCCATAAGAAGCATCTTTATCTAGCTTTTTTATATTCGCTTTAGGATAATACCTTTTAATTAACCCAGAAAATTCTTTAAATACAAATTCGTTATTTACAAAAACACTCCCAGTTACTACAATTGGAATTTCAACATCTTCCCATTCAAATGCTTCTATGACTGCTTTTGCAAGCTTAAAAAGCTCTTTGGCTGATTTCTCTAAAATTTCCCTAGCTTCTTTATCTCCTTCTTTATACGCTTCATCTACTACTTTTGCCAATTCTGCTATGTCAGCTTTTGTAATTCCATCCTTATAAACAAATCCTATAAATTCCTCAGGTCTTTTAACGTTGAGCCTTTTCATCATCATATCTAATAATTTCGTGTAGTTCCCTCTCCCATCGTAATACCTCAAAGCTGCCTTTATACCCTCTACAGCAATGTAATAAGCACTCCCTTCATCCCCTAAAAGATGCCCCCATCCGCCGGCTCTTTTCTCTATACCGTCTTTTCTCCCATAAGCCAATGAACCTGTTCCTGCAATCACTACTATTCCTTCTCTTTTTTCTATAGTCTCTGATAAAATTATTTCTGCATCATGCGTAACAACTATATTACCTTTAACACCTATTTCCTTTAAACAATTTGTTACTATCTCTTTTTCTTCTTCCCTTCCTGCTCCAGCTGTTCCAACACAAATTGCTCTACAGTAACCCAATTTAAGATGCATTTTTTCTACAGATTTCACAATCAAGTTTTTTAGGTTCTCACATGCTTCTTCTCTTCCCTCAGACCTTATATTTGTAGGTCCCCCTCTTCCTGTAAAAAGGACATTTCCCTGCAAATCCAGGATAGAAATCGCGCTTTTTGTGCCTCCTCCATCAATTCCAATTACATATTCCATTTCTTCACTTCCCTAAATTCATATGGTCACAGGAAGTTTTCCTAAAGCAGGATATTTCCCCATCAAGACTCCTATCACGCTTTCTACTGACAATGGGGTGTACTCGTAAGCACATACATAAGTAGGCACATTTTCAAACTTTTGAAGGTCATAGGGATTTCTCAAAGCCACAACGATTACATTTTTGTTCACTTGCAAAAGTGCGTTTACTAACTTTACTTGACCTTCGTTTAAATTAGCATTGTAAGTGCCCACGACAACTACTTCTTTATCCCTTGCCTTTTCTAAAATTACTGAAATTTCTCTATCGTTTGGATTTACAGAAATAGTTTCCTCTACACCTCCAAATGTAGAAGTAAATTGTCTTGCAAAAGAAAGCCTATCCATCAAAGCATCGTCTACAAAAGAAACCGGAACTGTTTCAGGAGAAATTGCCAGTACATTCTTCGTCTTTAAAGGGATTAATTTTTTCTCATCTTTAACAACTGTTATGCTCTTTAAACTTATGTCTTTTGCAATTTTTCTATGCTCTTCAATCCCAACTGCTATATCAAATTTGTCTTTTTCAGGATATGGATTGTCAAAAAGTCCATATTTTTCTTTCATTTTCAGTATCCTTCTTACTGATTCATCTATTCTTTTTACAGGGATATCTCCTCTTTCTACAGCTTCTTTTATATTTTCAAAAGCTTTTATCTGTAAATCTTTAGTATGAGAAACAAGTACTATATCTGCTCCAGCTTTTATAGCCATTGACGCCGCCTTTTGAGTGCCAAAATATCTGGCTATCGCATTCATTTCCATACAGTCAGTTATAATTAACCCATCAAACTTGAATTCTTCCCTTAAGATGCGGGTAAGGATATTATAAGAAAGAGTTGCCGGAACTTTATTATCTTCCAAAGCTGGAAAAAGGATATGGGCTGTCATTATCGCATCTACGCCATTTTCTACAGCTTTCTTAAACGGGTATAATTCCACTTCATATAGCCTACCCTTGCCATGACTGACTTTCGGTAAATCAAGGTGAGAATCCACAGTTGTGTCTCCATGCCCTGGAAAATGTTTAGCTGTAGCTATCACACCTTCTTTTTGAAGCCCTTTTATGTAGTTTATTCCAAAATTAGCCACATCCTCTGGGTTTTCACCGTAAGACCTGACTCCTATCACTGGATTTAAAGGGTTGTTGTTCACATCCATAACCGGAGCGAAATTTATGTTTATGCCTATAGTTCTTAATTCTCTTCCAGCTATTTCTCCCACTTTATAAGCATTTTCTGGGTCTTTTGTAGCACCAATAGCCATATTGCCGGGAAGATAAGTAGCTCCTCTGTAAATCCTTGTGACCATTCCACCTTCCTGGTCAATAGAGATAAAAGCTGGTATTCCGGTATTTTCTATTGCTTCTTTCTGTATGTCAGTGCATAAATCCATTATTTGCCTTGCATCCTGCACATTTCTTGAAAAGAGTATTACATTCCCTATTTTATAACTTGTTACTAATTCTCTTATATGGTCGTCGTAAAAAGTTGACGGAAAGCCTATCATCAGCATTTGCCCTATTTTTTCTTCCAATGTCATTTCTTCTATTTTCTTCATTTTTTTCAATCCTCTCTATTCATAGAAATGATAATTCTCTTTCAATCTTTTAAACTCTTCACTTTCTTTTTTCCATTTATCCAATAACTGATCCTCGTCATACTTCATCAGCCTTAACTCATCTGTACCTGCCAGCAAATCAATAAAATATACATTACTTTCCCCATATGGTGGCAACCATTCAAAATTTTCACCACTTTGCCTTATTATCTCGTATAATAGCTTTATCCCCACTTCAACTGAGTCAACAGCTTTTCTATCTTTTACGTGTATTTGAACCCCTTTGCACAACTGCCCTTTGTGTTTAGAAAAATTGGGTACAAAGTAAACTGGCCTAAATACAACCCCTTTTAGTCCTTTTTTGTTCATAGAATCGGCTAATTTGTAAGGGTCAATCCAAGGAGCACCTATAATCTCAAAAGGTCTTGTAGTACCTCTCCCCTCCGAAATATTAGTTCCCTCAAATAAGCAAGTACCGCTATATAGCACTGCTGCATCTAGAGAAGAAATGTTAGGTGAGGGGTTGACCCATAAAAGGCCTGTTTCATCGTAGTACATATCTCTTTTCCAGCCTTCAAGCTTTACGACGTGAAAATCACAATTGATGCCAAATTCTTTGTTAAATAGATGTGCTATCTCCCCTATAGTAAGACCATACCGCTGCGGAATTGGATACCATCCTACAAAAGACCTAAACCTGGTATCTAATATGTTCCCTTCTACTTTCAAACCTCCTATAGGATTAGGTCTATCTAAAACTACAAATTCTTTACCATTTTCTCTACACGCTTCCATTGCATAAGCCATGGTATAAAGGTAAGTATAATACCTGGAACCCACATCCTGCACATCTATTACTAAAACGTCTATTTCTTCTAACATTTCTGGTGTAGGTTTTTTTGTATCTCCGTATAAGCTATAGACTTTCACTCCCGTCCTTTCATCTACGTATCCCTTTACTTTTTCACCTGCTTGAAATTCTCCTCTCACTCCGTGCTCTGGTGAAAACAAAGCAGTTAAGTTAAAATTCTCATGGAAGATTTCTATTGTAGATTTCATATCTTGATTAACACCAGAAGGTGAAGTAATTAGCCCAATTCTTTTGCCTTTAAAAAGCTTTTTATATTTTTCCAAAAGGTCTACTCCACACTTTACCAACTCTAATTCCTCCAATCCAAAGCTGAAAGCACAGCATTGTGGAAAAGCCGCCTAAACCTTATTATCTTCACATTTTCACGAGTAGGATGCACTCTGTTTGTCAGTAGTATCATGAACACTTTATACTCCGGATCTACCCAGATAGAAGTACCTGTAAAACCTGTGTGGCCAAAAGCTTTTTCCGAAAATAAATCTCCGCCAAAAGCAGTGTGCCCTTTTATAACCCACCCCCATCCCCTGTTTTCTTCTGAATTTGGAGTATAATTTGTTATCATTCTGATAAACAGAGGATAGGACAAAAATACTTCTTCTCTAACTCTGCCAAAGTTTATAAGCATTGTAGCAAATTTTACAAGGTCATCTATGGTTGAAAATAGCCCTGCGTGTCCCGACACTCCTCCAAAAAACCTCGCATTTTCATCATGGCATACCCCTTCTATAACCTTGCCAGTAGTTTTGTCTAATTCTGTAGGAACAACATCCTTCCCTATAGGATTAAACATTGTATCTTTCATTCCCAATGGCTCAAATACCTCTTTATGACATAACGTGTCAAGTCTATTGCCTCCTAAAATTTCTAATACCCTACCTAACAGAATGAAATTTAAGTCGCTGTATTCCACATTTTTATTTGGATTTAGCTTTACTTCTTCACATATGTAATTTATAGAATCAAGGTAATCTTTGCATTTTTCATAAAAAGGAAGGTAAGCCGGCAATCCAGAAGTATGAGTGAGAAGCTGAAATATAGTAATTTTATCTTTGCCATCGCCTTTAAAATTCGGGATATATTCTGAAACTCTATCGTATACAGATATAAGTCCGCTCTCTAACATTTTCATCAATAACATAGTTGTAGCTACAACTTTTGTAAGAGAAGCTAAATCAAACAGAGATTCCCTGTTAAGCTTTTCATCATACGGATATAATTTTTTATTCCCTTTTACTTCAACCCTCACAAAACCCTTGTTATCACCTACTGCTGCTGCAACTCCTGGAAATACTCCTTCTTCTATCCCTTTATCCAATAACATAAAAGCCTTTTCCAACTTTGAAAGATTAAAACTCATAATTTATTCCTCTCCCTGCAAGACTAAATCTTTTAGCTTAATCGCCTCTGCTATATATCCGTCCGCCATCTCCAAAAGCTTTTGAGCTTTTTCTTTCTCCATATCTCCTACTATCATTAAAATTGCTAATTTTACATTATAATTTGTTTCATTAAGAACTCTCTCTATCAAGTCCTCCTTTGCACCAGTAGCCAACTTTACCATTCGCCTTGCTCTTTCTCTCAATTTTTCGTTGCTGGCTTGAAGGTCTACCATTAAATTACTATAAACTTTCCCAAGCTTTATCATTACTCCTGTAGAAATCATGTTTAACACAAGTTTTTGGGCAGTACCGGCCTTCATTCGAGTAGAACCCATTATAACCTCTGGACCCACTATTGGAGTAATCATCACATCTACTATGTTTTCAACATTTTTATTTTCATTGCAGAATAATCCTATTGTAAGGGCTCCCACTTCTTTAGCATATTTTAAAGCTCCTATGACATAAGGCGTCCTGCCACTAGCAGATATACCTACTACACTATCTCGCTCTGTCAAACCTATATTTACAAGGTCCTGCCTCCCCCCTTCTACATCGTCTTCTGCGCTCTCTATTGCATTTCTTATTGCACTATCTCCACCTGCTATTATCCCTACCACCAGTCCAGGATCTACTCCAAAGGTAGGAGGGCATTCGGAAGCATCCAAAATACCAATACGACCGCTTGTACCGGCTCCAACGTATATAAGGCGTCCTCCTTTTTTCATCCTTGGTACGATTCTGTCAATCGCTTCAGCTATAGAAGGTATAACTTTCTCCACTGCAAGTGGCACTTTCTTGTCCTCTTCGTTGATCTTTTTAAGCATATCAACGGTGCTAAGTCTATCTATATCCATCGTGTTTGGATTTCTTCCTTCGGTTATTAATTCCTCTAGCGTCATTAAACCCAGTCCTTTCTTTGATTTAATTATTTATTTTGCGCATAGATAGCACTTCACTGGTGTTTTCAAGGTATCTGACTACGTCATTATACTTCTTTTGCGCTACTAAAATGAATAATATATCAATAACAGTAAGTTGGGCTATGCGGGAGGCCATAGCCCCCGCTCTAAACATAGCCTCCTCAGAAGAAACAAATAGATTTATATCAGCAGCTTTGGCAAGGGGTGACTGTCCGTATTTCGTCAAGCTTATAGTAGTCGCTCCCGCCTCCTTGGCAGTTTGAATAGCTTCAACTATTTCTTTAGTAGCTCCTGAATAAGAAATTCCAAATGCTACATCTCCCTTTTTTAAATTAACTGCAGACGTTAGCTGTAGGTGAGTGTCTTGATACGCAGTGCATGGTATATTTATTCTAGAAAATTTTAACATTGCGTCATAAGCCACTACTCCAGAAGCCGCAACCCCGTAAAAATCAATCTTATTTGCATTTGCAAGAACTTCTGCAGCTTTTGTCAATTCCTCTGCGTTTAAAACTGCGATAGTGCTATCGATCGCTTGTTTGTTAAAATTAGCTATCTTTTGTATAACAGCCATAACATCGTCTTCACTACTAATGCCTCCATCCAGCTTTCTTGTTTGCTTTGCAAGGGATACAGCAATTTTGATTTTTAACTCTTGAAACCCTTTCAAGCCTATAGTCCTACAAAATCTTATGATACTTGCTTCACTGGTATCACAAGCATTAGCCAATTCATTTACAGATAATTCTGTAACAACAGTCGGATTCTCTAAAATGTACTTTGCAATTTTGGCTTCTGAAGGTGTAAAACTAGAGCTCATTTCTCGGATTACTGCTAAAACATCCGTCATATTAACCGCCTTTCTCTTTCTTGTTAATATATATATTCGACGTAAGTTGTAAAATTCCTTCTTAAATTTTAAAAAAATGTGTAGTTTTACTTCATAAACATTACAATAGGATTCATATTGCTTGCATTTCCCTCCCTTGGGACTTCTCCTCTAGCCTTTCTGGTACTACATCATTTTTTATTACATCCTCATATGTTTCTCTTCTCACAATAATCTCTGCTTTTCCACTTGAGACCAATACAACGGCGGGTTTTGGCAATCTATTGTAATTACTTGCCATAGAATACCCATACGCCCCTGTATTAAGTACAGCAATTATATCGCCTTTTTTCACTTCAGGCAGCAAAATATCCCATATAATTACATCGCCTGATTCACAAAGTTTTCCGGCAACTGTTACTTTTTCCAAACGTCCATTATATACCCTATTTGCCACTAAAGCAGAATACCTTGCTCCATAAAGGGCAGTCCTAATATTATCTGACATACCCCCATCCACAAAAACATACTTTCTAACACCAGGTATTTCCTTTACTCCTCCTACTCTATACAGGGTAATACCAGCATTCCCTATAATTGCTCTGCCTGGTTCCACAATAATTTTTGGCAGTTTTACTTTAAGAAGACTTACTTGGGCCTCCAATTCCTCTAATATTTCCCTTAGCATTTCTTCAACTGGCTGGTAACTATCATCTTCCACATATGGGATTCCAAAGCCTCCACCTAAATCTAATTCCTCTACTTCTTTCCCTAAAGTATCTTTTATTTCTTTTAAAAGCTCTAACATGATTTTTACTGCAATTTTGTAAGGAGTGGATTCCAATATTTGAGAACCTATATGGCAGTGCAGTCCTTTAAATTTTAAATTCTCTGAGGCTAAAGCTCTTTTTACTGCCTTAAAAGCTTCTCCGTTAGAAATAGTAAAACCAAACTTTGAGTCCATCTGCCCTGTCATTATATATCTGTGTGTATGCGCTTCTATCCCAGGCGTAACTCTTATATAGATTGCAGGTTCTTTGTTTAACTTCTTTGCCAAAATTTCTAAAAGTTCTAATTCATCCCAATTATCAATAATTATCCTGCCGACTCCACTTTGTAGAGCCATAATTAGCTCTTCTTCAGATTTGTTATTACCGTGGAAATAAATCTTTTCTGTCGGAAAACCAGCTTTTAATGCAGTATACAGCTCTCCTCCTGATACTACATCAAGTCCTAATCCTTCTTGCTGTATTATTTTGCACATAGCTTTTGTCAAAAAAGCTTTTCCTGCATAAACCACTTCATTTTCAGGGTTGTGGCTTTTTAATGCATTGTAAAAGATTCTGGAATTGGCTCTTAATACATCCTCATCTATTACATAAAGAGGAGTTCCAAATCTCTCAGCAAGTTCTACTGCATCACAACCACCTATAACTAAATGACCCTTGGAATTTACTTTTATAGAGTTGTAAAACATTTTTTATTCCCCCTTAAATCCCTATTCCAGTTCCTCTATAGCGATTCTTAAAACATCTATATGTTTGTCGTTGAGAAATGTTCCAGCGACCTTTATAAAACTTTCCTTTTCACCTGTAACTAAAAATCGAATTTGTCCTCCTTTTTTGTCCTTAACCAAATTGTTTTCTACCAAATATTTTTTCACTTCATGAGCTAATTTTATTGCTGGATCTACTACAGTCACTTTATTATCTACTACTTTTTCAATAAAGGGAAGCAAAATAGGGAAATGAGTACAACCAAGCACTAGAGTATCTATATCTTTCTCTAAAAATTCTTCAGTACATTTTTTCAAAGCTTTATAAATCGAAGATGACTCATAAAACCCATTTTCTACAATTAAAACCAGCTCCGGACAAGCTTTTTGGAAAACCATCGCGTTTCTATTTAATCTCTTTATCCCCTTTAGATAAGCTTCACTTTCTACAGTCCTTTTAGTAGCCATTACCCCTATTCGGCCATTTGAAGTAGCTTCCACTGCACTCTTTATTCCTGCTTCTAATATTCCAAACATCAAAATTTCATAGTCATTCTTATTAATACTTGAACATATAGTATTACAAGCAATCACTACAGCTTTGACTTTTTGCTTCTTCAAGTAATTCACAATTTCTCGTGTAAACTTTTCTATTTCTTCTTTTGGTCTATTGCCGTAAGGAACCCTTAAAGTATCTCCGAAATATATGTAATCTTCCTCTGGCAAAATTTCCAAAAGCCTTTTTAAAACTGTAATTCCTCCGACTCCTGAATCAATAACTCCTATAGGTCCATTTTTATCCATCTTCCACCACCTTTTGCTTAAAATATTTTTTCTGCACTTTATTCTACTTTTCACCCCCCCATCTAAGTATTTAATCCAATTTTATATCATCAGACTTTAATAATCAATACAAAAATTTATCTAAAACTTGCAGGAATATCTGTAAACATCTTAAAAAGAGCCAAGCTTATAAGCTTGACCCTTTTTAAAGCACTATCTATTTTTACCTTCTATATACGTCCATTTCCACTCATCGTCTATCCCCACAGGAAATCTTATCCAGTCTTTTACATAGGGTCTTTCTAAATACGAGGTAATCCTAAAAAGTAAAGGAGCAATAGGCATATCCTCCATCAGTATCTTCTCTGCCTCATGCATAGCCTGCATTCTCACAGAATTATCAATTGTAGAATTAGCCTTTTTTATGAGTTGATCATATTGAGGGTTGCTATAAAAGGCTCTGTTATTACCTCCATCTGTAACCCAAAGGTCTAAAAATGTCATTGGATCGTTGTAGTCGGCTACCCAGTTAGTATACACTATGTCGTAATCTCCTTTATTCATCATATCAAGTCTTACTTTGAAAGCTACGTTGTAAATATCAACAGTTACACCTAAATTTTTACTCCAAAATTCCTGTAATACTTGTGAATGTTTCCTCGCTGCATCACTGTCCCCGGCTACAAATTTAATCTTGGGGAGCTTATCAATTCCTAGTTCTCTCATGCCTTGTGCAAGCAATTCTTTCGCTTTTGCTACGTCATTATCTTTAAAGTAATCCCCACCTTCTTTTCTAAATTCTTCTTTATCTCCAGGTATTCCTGGTGGCACAAAAGCGAGAGCAGGTATCCCTCCACCAGCGAAAACATAATCTACAAAAGACTGCCTGTCAATCGCATAACTGAAAGCCTTTCTTATATTTACATTTGAAAATATCCTGGATTTGTTGTTGAACATGACATAATAAGTTACACCTATCGGCATTTGGTGAAAATTCGGATCATTTTTATACTTTGCAATATATTGGGCAGGTACACTAATAGAATCATAACGCCCTGTCTCCCAATTTTGAATAATAGTATTTTCTTCCTTTACCATGTCCATATTTATCTGCTGAAGTTTTACACTATCTTTATCCCAATAGTAGGGATTTTTTACAAGTACTATATTCTGTTCGTGATTCCATTCTTTCATCATATACGGACCGGAATAAACCATCGTATCAGGAGAGGTCCCATATTTATCTCCAAATTTTTCAATAGCCGCTTTCTGAGCAGGTAAATAAGTACCCCATCCTGTCAACCCCAAAAACTGCGGAGCTGGCCTTTCGAGTATTACTTCTAGCGTTTTGTCATTAAGAGCCCTTACACCTACATCTTCTGCCTTAGCTTCCCCTTTATTAAAAGCTTCCCCATTTTTTAAATAATAGAGCATGTACGCATAGTTTGACCCTGTTTTCGGGTCAAGAGCCCTCTTCCAAGCATATTCAAAGTCATGAGCAGTTATAGGGGTTCCATCGCTCCACTTTGCATCTCTCAAGTGAAAAACATACCTCAACCCATCTGGAGAAACTTCCCAATCTAAAGCTAGTCCAGAACCTTTTTCTATTTTTCCGTACTTATTTAGCCTCACTAGCCCTTCTAATGTAGCATTTAACACTTCAAATGATACTAAATCAGTAGCCAACTGCGGATCCAGAGAAGGCGGTTCTTCCCCTAAATTAATATTTAAAACCTGCTCATCTGCTAGTACTTTTTGGGAAGATATAGGATTAGAAGATTTAGAACATCCTGAAAAACTTAAAGATAAGATAAATAACACTGCAACAAATAGTGAAATTGCTCTCTTTTTCCCCCTCACTAGTCACTTCACTCCCCCTTATAAATTGTAAAAACTCTAGCTCTACGTCACTTCTCAAATGTCATAAATTTTTATTCAAGGTTATAAATAATTATATCATTAAATGTTTTCATTTCAATAGTGTCTATTAAAAATTTACACTAAAATTTTGGATCGATTTTTAATCCATTAAAAATCTTGACAAACAACTTTTTAAATAACTACAATGAAGTTAAAAAGAAAAATAAAAAAAGCCTGCCACCAAAGTGACAGGCAAAAATTGTAAGTTACTGAACATTTTCTTTTGTTATAAGTTTAAGTTCTGCAGGAATGAAACTAGGTATTTTTTCTCCTTTCAAGTACTTATCAGCCATTTCAACTCCTAGTGAACCCATTAAAGCTGGCTGCTGCGCAATTGTGGCAGCCATTTTTCCTTCTTTTATAGCTTTTAAAGCATCCTCAGTTCCATCAAAACCAACCACAATGATTCCTTGCCTATTTGCTGCTTCAATTGCTTTTATAGCTCCCAAAGCCATCTCATCGTTTTGGGCAAACACTGCATCGATTTTAGGCTGAGCTTGCAAGATGTTTTCCATTACTGATAAACCTTTGGAACGATCAAAATCAGCAGCCTGCTTTGCCACTATTTTTATATCTGGATACTTAGCAATAGCTTCATCAAACCCTTTGCCTCTATCTCTTGCCGCAGAAGCCCCAGGTATACCTTCAAGTTCTACCACATTTCCCTTGCCATTTAGAGCTTTAGCTATAAATTCTGCAGCCATTTCCCCACCCTTCACGTTATCTGAAGCTATATGGCAAACTACTTTACCACCATTTGCTGACCTATCTATAGTTATAACTGGTATATTTTTGCTATTTGCCTCTTTTATAGCGGTAACAACTGCATCACTATCCACAGGATTTATAAGTAAAACATCTACTTTTTGCTGAATCAAATCTTCTACATTAGAAAGCTCTTTAGAGGAATCATTTTGGGAATCTTCAACTATTATTTTATACCCTAACTCTTTCGCTTTTTCTTCTGCACCATTTTTTAAAGTTACAAAGAATGGATTGTTAAGAGTAGATATCACTAGCCCTATAGTTTTCCCTTCTTTGGTACTAGTAGGAGCTGTATTTGGAGTGCTTGTTTTACAACCACTCAAAACCAGCGCTGCCGAAATTACAAAAACAGCTAAAAGTAACAATATTCGCGATCTTCTCATAGGTCTCTTCACCCCTTTAATTTTTAATATATTACATCTAAAACTTCAAGAAAATTTCTCAATTCCCAGACATCCCCCCTTTTCTCCTCTATTCACTTTCTTTCTTGTCCAAAGCTATAGCAAGTAGTATTACTAAACCTTTTACAATATATTGATAAAAAGGTGAAACGTTAAGCAAATTCAGGCCGTTGTTCAGCACACCTATTATTAGAGCACCTATCAAAGTCCCAATTATTCCACCTTCTCCTCCTGACAAACTTGTTCCTCCTAACACCACAGCAGCTATCGCGTCAAGCTCTGCACCTTGTCCTGCTGTTGGAGCAGCAGAGTTTAACCTTGAAGTAATTATTAAGCCGCTTACTGCTGCTAAAAAGCCACTTAAGGCATATACAAATAGAATTACTTTGTTAGTATCAATTCCCGCTAGCTTAGCAGCTTGTAAATTCCCACCTGTTGCATAGACATACCTTCCTAGTCTATTGTTTTTTAAAATATAGTATCCTATTACAAAAACGAGAATTGTGATAATTATTGGAACAGGAATGGAACCAACATACCCATTGCCAATATATCCAAAAGCTTTTCCTAACCCCGTTATTGGTTGGCCATTAGTATATACAAGCGTAAGCCCTCTTGCTATTGTCATCATAGCAAACGTAGCAATAAATGGAGGAATATTCCATTTGATTATCGCAAAACCATTAAACAATCCTAAACCAGTACCTATTATTAAACCCATTAATAAAGCTATAATTAGGGGCATGCCATCTTTCAACATCCCGGCTGTAACTGCACTTGAAAACGCCAAAATAGAGCCCACAGATAAGTCTATTCCACCAGTCAATATCACAAATGTCATTCCTACAGCCATTATTGCGTTTAGAGAGGTTTGCCTTAATACATTTGTAAGGTTATAGTAATCCAAAAAACGTGGAGATAATATTGAAAACGCGATAATTAATCCCAATAAACCTATTAAAGATTTGGCTTTTAAAAGCAACTCACCAATATTTATTTTCATTGCTTTTTCGTTCGGTAGCTTCAATTCATTCCCCTCCTACAGCTTTTAACATAACTTTTTCTTCTGTAGCTTCTTCGCGAGAAATTTCTCCTGTTATTTTCCCTTCATGCATTACTATAATCCTATCACTTATATTCAAAACTTCAGGTAATTCCGAAGATATTAAAATTATACCAATACCCTGTCTTTTTAACTCATTGATCAATTTATATATTTCATTTTTCGCTCCTACGTCAATACCTCGGGTTGGTTCATCGAGAATAATTAACTTTGGATCTGTCAATAAACATTTAGCGATCGCTACTTTTTGTTGATTCCCACCACTCAACCTAAATACTTTCTGGTTGGGAGAAAAGGACTTTATATTTAATTTCTGAATCATTTCATTTACTATAGATCTCTCTTTTGAAAAGCTAATAGTCCCTATATAGTCAGAAATTTTTTTCAAAGCCGAAAGAGTCATATTTTCTTTCAAAGTATGTTTTATAATTAATCCTTCATTTCTTCTGTCTTCTGATAAATACATTATCCCCTTTTCAATAGCATCTCTAGGGCTTTTTATTTCTACCTCTTTCCCTTCTAAATAAATTTTGCCCGACGTCTTTCTGTAGAATCCAAAAATTGTCTTTGCTACTTCCGTTCTACCTGCACCTATTAGCCCCGCAAATCCAACTACCTCTCCCTTTCTTACAACAAAAGAAACCCTTTCAAACATACCTTTTACACTCAAATTTTCCACGCGTAATATTTCTTCTCCTGGAGAAGAAGACTCGTAAGGAAAATGCTCTTTTAACTCTCTACCCACCATCATCTTTACTAAGTCATCACGTGTAACTTCACTAATTTTACCTTGAGAAATGAGGTGCCCATCTCTTAAAACAATATAGTCATCGCAAATCTCAAAAATTTCGTTCAACCTATGAGAAATATAAATGATAGACTTACCTTCCTTTCTAAGCCTTTTTATTACCTCAAATAACCTTCTCGTCTCTCCTTCTGTCAATGCAGCGGTAGGTTCATCCATCACTAATATCTCTGCGTTCATTAAAAGACTCCTAGCTATTTCTACCATTTGTTGTTCGCCAACGCTGAGGTGTTTAACCAACCTATCCACATTTAGATCCATCCCTAATTCATGAAGGATCTTAGTACTTTCTTGTTTTATTTTCTTCCAATCAATAGAATTAAAAGCTCTCACATACTCTCTCCCTAAGAAAATATTTTCAGCAATACTTAAAGAAGGAACTAAATTAAGTTCCTGATGAATCATCGCAATTCCATATTTTTCTGCATCTCTAACATTTCGTATATTCACTTTTTTCCCTTTTAAATAAATGCCTCCCTCATCTTTTTCATAAATTCCGCACAAAATTTTCATTAGTGTTGATTTTCCAGCACCATTCTCACCTAATAGTGCTAATACGCGACCTCTATATAAAGTTAAATCAACATTATCCAATACTTTGACATTGCCAAATTTCTTACTAATACCTTTCATCTGTAAAATAGGTTCCAAAAATTATTCCCCCCTACTTTAAAACTCTACACCTGATTCCAAAACAATATTTGCATAGGGAGTATATTCACCTGTTCTTATCACAGCTTTTGCATTCTTACACATTTCTTTCAGCTGTTCATGATCAATAATTACTAACTTATCGCCAAATTGCTCTGACAATTCTAAATACAGTTTTTTGTTTTTATCTATCATCTCTCTTGCTATATAAGCCTTCTCTACTCCTAATTCCGTAAGAACTGTATTCAATGTATCCCTAAAGCTTGGTATGCCTTTAGTTAAAGCAATGTCAATTCTTTTAACATTATCTGGTATAGGTAACCCGCTATCAGCAATTACTAATAAATCTTTGTGCCCTAATCTTGCAACTACTTCTGAAATTTCACTATTTAATAATGCCGTTTTCTTCATTGTTTCAACTCCTCTCCTTAATAAATTTTTCTACTTCTTCTTTATAAGGCAAAGAAGTCTGGGCACCTTCTTTAGTCACCGTAAGTGCAGCAACAAATGTAGCAAATCTTATTGCATCCTCTATTTTTTCCCCTTTGCTTAAAGCAAAAGCTAACGCTCCTGTAAATGAATCACCAGCTGCTGTTGTATCAACGGCAGTAACTTTAATTGCATCAAACAGTTTTTCTGTATTTTTATTAACGAAATAACATCCTTTTTCTCCGATAGTAGTTATGACATTTTGGACTCCTTTATCTAACAAACATTTAGAAGCTTTTCTTATATCTTCAATTGTTTCTATTTTGCTTTTGGACAAAAAAGACAATTCTGTTTCATTTGGAGTTAAAATGTAAATCTTTTCGAAAAGTGAGTCAGGTAATTCACAAGCTGGTGCAGGATTTAGTATAACTTTTACTCCTTTGCTATAACACAAATCTACTGCAAACTTCACTGTTTCAATTGGTATTTCTAATTGAAGAAGACATATTTCTGCTTCATCAAAAAAATGCTCATATTTTTTTATTTGTTTTATATCAAGCTTCTTGTTTGCACCCTGATAAACTACTATATTGTTTTCTCCTTTTTCACTCACGTTAATATATGCTGTACCTGTGGGAGTCTCTGAATCAAATTCTATTCCTTCTACACCTACCCCATTGCTTTTTAAATCCCTATATAATTTTTGGCCATACTCATCATTTCCTACTCGACCAATCATAGAAACATTTCCACCTAATCTAGCTATAGATACAGCTTGGTTTGCACCTTTACCACCACCATAATTTTTTAAATCGTAAGCAATAACTGTCTCTCCAACAACTGGAATGCGCGGTACTCTTATTACAATATCCATGTTAATACTTCCTACAACAACTATTTTTCTCATTTTTTACCCACCTTTGACTAATTTAGTACTTTGCCGGATTACCAACTGCGGTCTAAAATTAATAATTTTTTTCTTCAGTTTTTTACCCTCTATAAGCTTTATTAACATTCTAGCAGCAGTCAAACCCATATCATAAGCAGGTTGCTTTATAGTAGTCAATTGCGGCTCCAGTATTTGAGAAAGCTGTATATCATCAAATCCAACCACTGAAATATCATCAGGAATTTTATACCCAAAAGACCGAATCGTTTTATATGCACCATACGCCATCAAATCATTGCAAGCGAAAATAGCAGACATATCTTTATTATCCTTTAATAACCTCTCTGCTCCAATTATCCCACCGTTTATCTTATAATCCCCTTCAAATATAAGTTTCTCATCAATTTTTATTCCACTATCTAATAATGCTTTTTTGTACCCTTCTAATCTTTCTCTAGCACTTTTGGTATGCAAAGGGCCAGTTATACAACCAATTTTTTCATGCCCCAAATCTATGAGATGTTTCGTTGCAATATAACCACCTTCATAATTATCAAGAAAAACCCCATAAATATTTTCTGAATCAACACGCCTATCCATTATGACAACCGGAATCCCGCTCTCCACAAGTTCTATGATATGCTCGTGTTTCGGAATAGAGCTGCTTGTAAATATTATCCCATCCACATATTTCTCTTTTAATGCTTTTATATACTCACTTTCCTTCTCTAAATTATCATCTGTGTTACATAAGAAAACATTGTAGCCATAGATGTGAGCACTATCCTCTACTCCTCGGGCAATATCAGGGAAAAATGGGTTAGAAATATCAGGAATTATAAGACCAATGGTTTTAGTCTTTTTAGTAACTAGCCCCCTTGCAATGGCATTAGGCTGATACCCAAGCTCTCTTACTAATTTAAGAATTTTTTGCCTCGTTTCCTCGCTAACCCCTTCCGGTTTATTGTTTATAACTCTTGATACAGTGGTCACAGATACATTCGCTAATCTAGCAATATCTTTTATTGTAACTGCCATGTTTCTATCACCTTGTTAATATAGTTTAACGTTTTAGTAAAACGCTTAACTATATAATAGAACAAAATTTATTCTTTGTCAAGTATAAAAATAAAATTTTTTACACAAAGTTAACACATATTTTTCGAAATTGTGATACAATTTTTATGAGGGGATAAATTTAAGGAGGAGGTAATCTATTGAGGAAAAAATATATTCTTGATACAAATGTACTTTTACATGACCCCATGTCTTTATATAACTTTGATGATAATGAAGTTATCATACCTGCAGTTGTAATTGAAGAAATAGACCGAATGAAAAACTTTCAGAATGAGGTAGGAAGAAATGCAAGGTTAGTGGGAAGAATTTTTGACAAATTGAGAGAGAAAGGAAAGTTAAATGAGGGAGTTCCTTTGGAAAATGGAGGATTAATAAAAATTGAATTAAATCATATTGCAAACGAAACTGTAAAAGAACATTTTATTGAAATAACTAATGATAATCGCATTTTGGCAGTGACCTTAAATTTGTTCCATGAAGAACAAAAAAAGGAAAATCCCACGCCTGTAATTCTTGTCTCAAAAGATGTAATAATGCGCGTAAAAGCAGATGCCTTAGGAGTTCCTTCTCAAGATTACCTTTCCGACAAAATTAAAAACTACAACGACCTTTACACTGGTTTTATAACAACTTACGTTCATCCTTCTACAATAGATTTGTTCTACACTGAAAAGCGCTTAATCAGAAGCCTTATTCCAGAGTTAAGAGAAATTATTGATATCTATCCTAACCAATTTGTAATACTCAAGGATTCTTTTGGAAGTAGCAAATCTGCCGTAGCCAGATACAACAAAGAGACAGACTCTTTTGAACACCTTTATTCTCCAGAATCCATATGGGATGTATCTCCTAGAAATGTACAACAGAGAATGGCAGTAGATTTACTGTTAAATGACAATATACCTGTCGTTACCCTTACAGGAAAAGCAGGAACAGGCAAAACTCTTCTCGCCCTTGCCTGTGGTCTTTTCAAGGTTTTGGATGAAAAAATATATAATAAACTTCTAATAGCCCGCCCGATAGTTCCCATGGGAAACGACATAGGTTATCTACCTGGTGACAAAGAAGAAAAATTAAAACCATGGATGAAGCCCATATATGACAATTTCGAATATATTTTTAGAAATAGAAAAATAGATACAAATATTGAAGATGTAATTGCTGGCATAAAAAATATAGAAATCGAAGCATTGACTTATATAAGAGGAAGAAGCATACCAAAACAGTTTATAATAATAGACGAGGCTCAGAATCTCACCCGCCACGAAATAAAAACAATCATCTCCCGTGTTGGTGAAGGAAGTAAAATAGTATTATTGGGCGACCCTGAACAAATTGACAATCCCTATCTTGATGCAACCAGCAATGGCCTCACACAGACAGTAGAAAAATTCAAAGAATCAAAATTATCTGGACATGTAACTTTAATCAAAGGCGAACGCTCGGAAGTAGCTGAACTAGCAGCAAAACTATTATAAAATCAGGGCATCTGCCCTGATTTTATAACGCCTTTTTGTATATCTCTTCCACAATTTCATGAGCCTTTAAAGCATAATCCAATTCTTCATTAACCAAGTTTTTATTATCACTCAATACATTCCCTATAAAGCTTTTTACAACATTTATAAAACCTTTTTTGTAAGACGTACTATCCCAACTTCCAAAAGTATGAACCTCTACGCATCCTTTTTCCATTGTTTTTAACAGCTCCATATCTTCTACAACAGCACTTTTGTTATGGCCATGCATTTCCAGCCTTTCGTAATCTTTCCCTGTATTTCTGTGCATCAAACCTATCGCTGTAAAGTTTTTCCCTTTTAATGTAACCATTATAGATTTTAAAGCATCATTTTCTTTTAAGACATGTATATCTAACTCGCCTTCCTTTCTTACTATATAATACAAAGTATCTGCAATATGAATAAAATCATCATATAGCGTATATTTTATATCGTCTCTTATGTCATTATCCCTATGTTTCTCCATTAAGCAAAGCTCTGGTGTAGTTCCTTTAAAAAACCCAAAAGCTTTTTGATAAAGTGGTGCATGCCTTCTGTTAAATCCTATGGTAAATATTAGTGAATTCTTCTTAGCAAGGTTTATGAGTTCCTTTGTTTTCTCTAAATCATCTGTAATGGGTTTGTCCAAATAGACATTAATTTTATTCTCTAAAAGCATTTTTACTATTTCATAGTGGCTAATAGTTGCCGTATGAACAAAAGCACAATCGGGCTTTAGTTTTATTGCATCCTCCAAATTCACATAGACATTAACACCGTATTTTTCTTTATATTTTTTTATTTTTTCCTCGTTCCTTCCTACTATTCCTATTATATCTAACTCTTCTAATGTAAATATAAAAGGCAAATAGGCTTTATTAAAAATATTTCCCGGCCCTATGATAACAGCTTTTAATTTCTGCATCATCGAACACCTCAATTAAGATTATAACATTTATGATAAAATTACAAAAGTTTCTCTAAAATTTTTAAATTAATAAATTTCATTACAGGTATTCATAAATTATTACACCTTTAACAACTCTATTTACTCTTCCCTCAGGGTTTGGATTGTCAGGTGTTATTCCTAAATTCAAAGATTTATAAAAAGCTAGCATTTGTGCATAAATAATGTACAAAGGCGTTAAAAAAGCTTCTTCTACATTGGTAAAATCTTGTCCCAATTTGAATATATAATCTATTCCATCTATTTGTAAATCTTCCGGCATAAAAGCCATTAATTTTCTTTGGCCCGGCTCATTTGCTATTTCTTTTATGAGATCTAAATCATATTTTTGTGTATAAGGATTATTTGATACAAAAAATCCTAAGAGTGTTTTATCATTTATAACAGATTTGGGACCATGTCTAAATCCTAAAGGGGTATTAAAGTTAGTATTGACCTCTCCTCTTGATAATTCTAAAGATTTCAGTGCAGCTTCTGCAGCACATCCCTTTAAGTTACCACTGCCCAAATATACCAATCTGTCATAGTCATTTTTTGATATTTCTTCTATTTTCGCCGCATCTTTTTCTATTATTCTTTCTGCTTCTTTTGCTAATTTTTCAAAGAGGTCTTTTTTGCTCTCAATTTGTTCTATGTGTGGTAGCATTAAATCTGTTAAAAGCATACATGTGAAACTACTTGTCATTGCAAAACCTTCATCATTTGCTTCTTCAGGCATAAATATGTTTAAACAATTTTTCTTGTCAATTGTGCTTTTTGCCATTTTGCCATCTTTATTGCAGGTGATGTTTAGGAAGTAAACATCTTTTATAATCTTTTCTGCTAACTCTATTGTGGCTAAACTTTCTGGACTATCGCCAGACCTTGCATGGGAAATTAAAAGAGTTGGTCTTTCTTTAAAGAAAAAGTTCTCTGGTGATGCAACAATATCTGTAGTATCAATTGCTTCTACGTCTAGTCCAAGCATTCTCCTTAGATAGCCTTCACTGCTATAGCCAACATATGCAGATGTTCCCGCACCAGTTAGTATAATCTTCAAATCCTTTAGCTGAAATATTGGATTTAAAAATTCAATGATTTCTTTCTTCTGATTTGCCAAAATATCAAAAAGTTTTTTCCATACTTCTGGCTGCTGATTTATTTCTTTTGCAGTGAAATATCCACCTTTTTCTTTTAACCGCTCTTCACTGTAACCCAGTATCACTTCGAACTCCTCCTTTATTTTTTAAAGTTTTTCTACTTTTACTTCTTTTCTTAATTGCTCAACATCACTACGCACAACATACCCTGTCTTGTAATGCATAGCATTTGATGCACCACAAGCTGTGGCAAGTATTGCTGCTTCAACTATATTAAATCCTCTTTTTATTCCTACAGCCATCCCTGCAACATATGAATCACCAGAACCGACAGGGCTTGCTAATTTAATTTTGGGAGGGGTAATTTCGAAAACACCTTCATTTGTGGCAATAATAGAACCCTCCGATCCAAGAGTGATTGAAACAACTTCTATGCCCAAATTTCTAAGTTCTTCAGCTGCTTTTTTAAATTCTTCAATGGTTTTTAACTCTCTTCTAAGCAATTTTTCTGCCTCTTCTTTATTAGGTTTGATCATAAAGGGCTTGGCAGTTAAAGCCTTTGAAAGGTAATTGCCACTTGTGTCAAGAATCAATTTTGCCCCATTTCTTTTCGCAATGTTCACCAGTTCTACATATATGTCTTCATAAACACCTCTGGCAGCACTGCCTGAAGCCGTTATTATATTGTACTTTTTTGAGATAATGCTAAATTTTTCTAAAAATTCAACTATATTTTCCGGCTCTACATAAGGACCCTTTTCTAAAATTTCTGTATGAGTGCCCTGCACTGGATCTAAAATAGCAATACAAGTGCGTGTCTCCCCTTCTATTTTGATGAATTCACATCTTACACCCATTTTGTTAAGTTCTTCTTCTATAAATTCACCAGCTTTACCACCTAAAAATCCCGTTGCTGTTACCTCTTCTCCCAGTATTTTTATAACCTTTGTTACATTGATTCCCTTGCCGCCTGCTACGCTATTTTCTTCTTGTGGCCTAAAAATTTTCCCTATTTGAAAATTATCTATCCTGTAACTTTTATCAATTGAAGGATTTAAAGTGACTGTCAGTATCATACCCTTCCCTCGCAGCCAAAAAGTTTTATTTTTTCTTTTACAACCTCTTCTATCGCCCTTTCTGCAGGTGCAAGGAACTTTCTTGGATCGCTCTCGTCTGGATTATTTCTAAACACTTCTTTTATTGCATTTGCAAAAGGAATTTTTAATTCTGTAGCAATGTTTAATTTGCATATACCCAGTGCTATAGCTTTTTTTACTAACTCATCAGGAACTCCCGACGCACCATGAAGTACCAATGGAATGTCTACTAAGTTCGCTATTTCTTTTAGCCTTTCAAAGTCAAGTTTTACTTCCCCTTTATACATCCCATGGGCTGTGCCAATTGCTATAGCTAATGAGTCAACTCCTGTCTTCTCTACAAAATCCGCTGCCATTTTGGGATCTGTAAATGCACTTTTATCTTCTTTTATATACATATCGTCTTCAATGCCTACTATACTTCCAAGTTCTGCTTCCACGGTTACACCTGCTGCATGCGCCACTTCTACAACCTTTTTTGTAAGTTCTACATTTTCTTCATAGGAAAGCATTGACCCATCAATCATTACTGAAGTGTAACCTGCTCTTATGCATTTTACAACGAGTTCAAAGGAATTCCCGTGGTCTAAATGTAGCGCTATCGGTATATTATATTTTTCTGATGCGACTTTTGCCATTGCTGCTATATAGTCTTCTCCTGCATGCTTTATTGTCCCAGGCGTTGTCTGTAAAATTAAAGGTGATCTCATATCATATGCACCTTTTACAACCGCTTTTAAGGTTTCAAGGTTGTGCACGTTAAAGGCTCCTACAGCATATTTGTTTTTCTTAGCATCTTCAAGCATATTTTTCGTGTTTACTAATGGCATTTTGGTCACCTCACTAAAAAATTACTCTGCACCAGGCACCTATCTTTTAGAAAGCCCGGTGCAGAAACATGTATTAAATACCATCTTCTTCTGACATGTGGTCAGTAACACTACTGTTCTCTTCAAAAGCCATTACACTATTTTTCGTAGTATTTACCGCTATTTTAGCCAAGTCTTCAAGTGCTAAATGGTTTTTTTGTAGAGCAACCTCCAATATAGCACTTAAATTACAGCCTGCTACCAGTTTTTTTCGTGCATCACCTACTACAAATTCGGCAGCTACTTTGAAAGGAGTACCGCCTACAATATCGCAAATTATTAATACAGAAGATTCAACATGTTTCTTAAGAATTTTCCCTATTCTGTATCTTAAACTAATGTCAGAATCACTTTCTATAAAATCTATCGCATAAATTCCTTCTTGCTTACCAGCTATAAGCTCAATAGAACTTTTTAATCCTGTCGCATAATTACCATGTCCTATGATCAGAATAATATTCTCCATTTTACAAAACCCCTAGGTATGATAGTATTATAGCCATCAAAAATGTAATCAAAATCAATATTACAGGACTTACTTTTTTATACTTCAAAAGATAGAACATCAGTAAAGTATATCCCAGTGGTAAAATATTTGGAAATATTTTGTCAAAAAATTCTGTTTGCAATGAAATAACATGTTCTTTGTTGATTGGAATTTTGGTTAATACCTCAATGTGGACATAGGTAGCTATTAATCCACCTATTACTGTTACTCCAAGTATAGAAGCAGCTTTAGAAAATATTTTTGATTGCTCTTTTATAAGATCAATTGCATTTACTCCTAAATTGTATCCAAGGTGAGTTAAGGGAATACGCAACAGCCAAATTCCCAGATACACTGTGAAAAACAATATTGGTCCTATTAAACTGCCTTGCATGGCAAAAGAAGCTGTGATACCAACCATTATGGGAAGTAAAGTAAACCAAAATACCGCATCACCAATTCCTGCTAATGGTCCAAATAAAGCCACCTTTAATCCTCTGATTACTCCTCTATCTTCCCGATTCTCTTCTAAAGATAAAAGCAAACCCATAAGAAAACCTGCCAAATTAGGATGAGTATTTATAAATTCCAAATTATCTTTCATTGCATCTGAAAGGCCTTTTTTATCATCTTTATATATTTTTTTGAGAAAAGGCAACTGCGCTAATGTAAATCCCCCTGCTTGCATTCTTTCATAATTAAAGCTTGCTTGCAAAAGTGAGGAGCGAATTGCCAGTTTAGTTATATCGTTTTTTGTTAGTATTTTTTTAGATTCCTTCACTGTAATCCTCTCCTTTCGTTGCCACATCATTATTTAAAGCAACGGGCTGCTCTTTCATTCTGAAATATTCATAAAGTGCTAACGCTGCCCCTATAACTGCAACTGGTAAAAGATTTGAGAATGGTAAGAAAGATGCTATAAAAAATCCAATGATAAAATATGGGGTATACTCTGCTCTCATCATTACTCTAAGCAACATACCAAACCCTACTGCTGGTAACATTCCACCTGCTACTTCAAAACCATGAGCCAACCATGCTGGCATTGATTGTACGATTGTTTTCATTAAATCCTGTGCCACATATACACTTAAAAAGACAATTATTCCATAACTTAGAGCAACAATAGAAGTAGTTAAAATATTTATTTTTGCAAGTCCTTTTATGTTTGCTTCTTCTGCATATTTATCAGCTTTTGCCATGAAAAATGAAAAGGTAGAATAATAGAATAAAATTATATATTGCATTAGAAAACTAAAAGGCAATGCTAATCCTAGTGCTGTCTTAGGATCTACCCCAGTTGTAAAAGCAATAACCGTTGTCATTAATCCCGCCAAGATTGGATTGGGAGGTTGTGTTCCTCCTGCAGGTGTCAATCCTGCAAAAGCTAATTCAGTCAATCCACCAGCAATTAAGCCTGTGTGTACGTCACCAAGTATCAATCCTGTTAAAGTTCCCACAATTATCGGTCTAAAAAGGAAAAATGCTTCAAGCCAAAAATCCACACCTACTATTATCGCCATTAAAGTTAAAAGCAAAGCTTGCGTCAATGTGATGCTATGCATTCAATCAAACCTCCTCATTGTAAATATTCTTTTTTATCGTCAGGAGTATCTTGTATATACACTTCCACTCCTTTCGAACTAATATAATGCAAATCCTCTAAGTCTTTTTCATCTACATACACTTTTTTACTAAGTTGTCTTTTACCTGGTGAAAAATGCATGTTACCAACATTCACTTCTTTTATAGGTACTCCCCCATCTACTAATTTTCTAACAACTTGCGGAGTTTTGCACACTATAAAAATTTTTTGAGAAGGCGAAGCTTTATGAATTATATTGATAGTATGTTCTACCGTAAAAAAGCGAATGCCCACTCCTGCCATCTCTGCTGTCATTTTCATAAGTTGCTGCTGTAATGGGTCATTAGCCACTTCATCGTCTACGACTACAATTAAATTTGCCCCTAATGACTTCACCCATGTTACTCCTACCTGACCATGAACCAAACGGTTATCTATCCTTGTAAGTAAAATATTAGGAACTGACAAACACCTACCTCCTTCCTAATAAAACTAATAAAATTCTTTTTTCATTCTGTTTTCTACTAGCAAAAATCATGCCAACCAGTGTAAATACTCATGATTTAATATTATAAAAAGCATTCCCGCTTATCTGGGAATGCTAATAAAACATATTTCAGAAGATATTTTTTCTACTATAGCAATTTACATACATTCTAAAAGGGTAAATTTTTTATTTTAGTAGCTATCAAATCATATATAAACCCAATCTCCGCTGTCGGTATTTCCACTTTGTAAGTTTCCTCTATGACACTAAAAGCAGATTTAACAAAATCTATGAACTGTCTATGACACTGTTCGAATTCTTCTAAATTAGTGTAAGTAGTTATGGGTTCTTTCATTACTAATCTTTCAATCATTACACTCACATGTATATATAGGCTTATCTTTAGATCATTAGAAAATCTTACCCCTATAAATCTTTCCAAATCTGATATAGCCTTTTCTACCTGCACAATTATTTTATCTGGATTCAATATAGTCAAATGGTGTAGCACGTTTTGCAAAGAAAATAATCTTACTATTTTTTGGTTTATTTGTTGTACTGTTTCGTCATCTACAATTCCTCTCAATATCTTGCTAAGCAATACATCTCCTTTTCCAGCAATTAAATCTTCCAAGGAAAGATAAGGTACTTCTTTTATCCCGGGATCTGCTGTGCCTATTATAAGCTTCACGTTATAATTTTTGAATATTTCATCTTTTACACCATTTCCCTTTAATCTGCTGTAGTCATAGGGGATGATTTCAATATCCTCTTCTTTAAAACACTCTTTTAAAAGGTCTTTTATTTTTACTGCCGTTCCGATGCCAGTCACGCAGGTTGTCAAAATTGCATTTTCTCTGTTCTTCTGTGATTTTATAAACTTATATCTGCTGCTGTTTTTCTGTATCGCCTCTGTCACAATCTGCTCCAACGGTTGATTTTGAAGTATCCTGTTCCCAACATCTAAAGCCAGCTGTGTTGTAATATTGTTTATAATCGCTATGTCACCTTCAACAATATCAGTTAAAGATTTGTATATCTCTTCTAAAGAACCCATATCAACAAGAATTATGACTCCTCTTGAAGTATCAATATTTTTTAGATAATCCTGAACCCTTGCCATGACTTCCTGTGTTGACATCTCAATCGGCATATCAAAAGCTTCAAAAACAAACTGTCCCAAAAGCCTGTTAGCGACACTGGCAATGCTACTGGCAGTAGAATACCCATGGGCGATTATTATGGAGTTTATCAGGTTTGCTGTATCAGTTTTGTTTAAACTCCTAACATACAGAGTAAAATATGCCAAAGCGATCTTACTTAGCTTTATATCCAAATTGACTTCTATGAGGTCTGACATTTTATTTGCTATTATAAATTCTCTTGGAAAAACATTTTTCAATATTTCCAACATCGCATCTATATTTTCAGAATACTTTTCGTAAGTCATGTCACTTAAAAGATAATTAATAAAATGAGACAAAACCAAGACAGAATTGCCGTAATATTTAATTCCATACATATTCTGTATTATATTAAGCACGTTTTCCACTACATTCTTAATGGCATTAAAAACTATTGAGTCTATATAATTGTTGTCATTCTTGAAAATTATGGTATCTGTAAGCTCATTCAAATAAATTAGGATGTTCTTCTTAAAATCTTCAGAAGTTATCTCTTTGGCCTGGTATTTTTTAAAAAACTCAAACATTTTACCCAATGCTTCATAGATTTCCCTGTTATCATCTCTTTCCCACATCAAATCTTCATCTTTTTTATTGTAGGAAATTAGCATTCCATTGAAGTGAAAATTACTTTTTACTATGTCAAGGTCTGTTTGCATTTCTTTAGGCAAGTCGTACAAGTGAATTCTTAAAATGTTTGTTTTATTTTTTACAATATGGCTGTAAGCTTGAGCGCAGCTGTATTTTATGACATTTATGAGTTTACCAATATTGCCTGAAATCTTCGCCTTAAGAAGCACATTCAAGACTTGCTTACTTATCAGAATATCCATCCCTAAATTTTTAGCCTCATTTTTGTAAAAATTGTATATAAGTTGTAATCTTTCATGCAACGGCCTTTCATAAAAAGAGGGTATGTTAACGATTAAAGGTATTCGCCTCAAAAAAGTTTTGGTAAAAGTTTTTTCAGGGTCTTCTGTTGTAGCAAAAGATAAACCTTACTTTCGCTGTCCTCCAATTGTTTGTCTCACCAAGCCTTCTAAATATGCCTTTATCCATAAAGAGAAACAGTTTCTCCTGCCCCTCGGGAGGTAACCTGTGTACTTCATCTAAGAACAGATAACCTCCATCGGCTTCTTCTAAAAGACCTGGTTTATCTTTATCTGCTCCTGTAAATGCTCCTTTCACATAGCCGAAAAGGTTGGCTGACAAAAGTTCGGGATTATTGGCATATTCTGCACAGTTAAATATCACATATGGAGCATTTTCTTCTATCACGCCAATGTATTTGGCATATTCATAAATGAGCTGAGCAATATAGCTTTTACCAACACCTGTATTGCCTATAAGTAAAATAGGAAGCCCATTAGGTGGATAAGAAGCAGCAGATTTGCAAAGTTTTACCTGCTCTTTTAAACTGCCGTTGTAGCCTACAAGCTTTACGAAAGGATCTTCTGGTGAAGCTTTCAAGGAAGTGCTTACATCTTTTGTAGTATCCTTAAAGTCCTTTGCCCTTTTTTCGTAAATTTCTTTATCCACAAAATACACAGGCCTTGTGTTAATTTTTATTAACTTACCTTGCTTGTGAAGTTCATTTAAAAGGTGACTTGCCACATTCCTTCTCAGTTTCAACTCTCGAGCCACTTCCTGAGCAGTTATTCCTTTTTTCTCCTTTACATTCACATTCTGCGATAACTTTCTGACCAAATTAAAGACTTTCTCTTTATTTGTCAAGGAGGACCGCCCTTTTTTCGTATATGTTTATTAAAAAGTATACCACAGAAAACAAAAAATTTTTAGAAGAAAATAAAACTGCCCCTGCATATAGAGAGGAGCAGTTTGAAAAATCAAATCTATGAAACTACTTTTTGAGGAGTTCTTTTACCTCTTTCACTACCCTATCTACTGTAAATCCATACTCCTCCATTAATTTCTCTCCTGGCGCAGAAGCACCAAATGTATTCACCCCGAGCACTTTGCCCTCATCTCCTACATAGCGTTCCCACCCAAAAGGAGATGCCGCTTCAATTGCCAATCTCTTTTTAACACTGGAAGGTAGTATATGGTCTTTATAAGCCTGGTCTTGTTCTTCAAACCTATCCCATGAAGGCATGCTAATAACTCTTGCATCTATTCCTTCTTCTTTCAGCTTCTTCTGCGCATCAACTGCCAAAGAGACTTCTGAACCAGAAGCCAAAAGCAGGATATCCGGTGTTTCTTTTTCGCTATCTGAGACTATATAAGCACCTTTTGCCACGCCTTCTTCAGCTCTTTCTTTTGTTGTGGGAAGGATTGGAAGTTTTTGCCTTGTCAAAATCAAAACAGTAGGCTTATTCTTAGATTGCACTGCTAATTTCCATGCAGCTCTTGTTTCATTCCCGTCTGCTGGCCTTATAACTGACACATTTGGTATTGCGCGAAGAGAAGCAAGATGCTCTACTGGCTGATGGGTAGGTCCATCTTCTCCTACAGCAATTGAATCATGTGTAAATACATAAGTCACAGGTACTCCCATTAAAGCCGAAAGCCTTAGAGCGGGGCGGAGATAGTCGCTAAATACTAGGAATGTTCCGCCATAGACTTTAAGTCCTCCGTGGAGTGCCATCCCATTCAAAGCTGTAGCCATTCCAAACTCCCTTACGCCAAACCATATATTTCTTCCAGTGTAATTGCTGGTAGGCCCAAAGGCCTTTTCTCCTTTTATAGCTGTCTTGTTAGAACTTGCAAGGTCTGCGCTGCCACCTATGAAGTAGGGGATATTTTTTGCTAAAGCATTTATCATCTCTCCAGATACATCTCTCGTCGCATAAGCCCCTTTATCATAAGAAGGCATGTCTTTGTCCCAGCCTTCTGGAAGGTTTCCATTTATGGCATCTTCTAATTCTTTCGCTAACTCAGGATATTCTTTTTTATAGGCCTCAAACAGTTTATTCCACTCTTCTTCTGCCTTTTTACCTCTCTCAAGAACTTTAGCCCTGTAATGCTCGTATATTTCTTCTGGAATAAAGAAAGGTTTATACTCCCATTTATAATATTCTTTTGCCAAACGAGCCTCCTCTTCACCTAGTGGAGCCCCGTGTGCATCAGATTTGCCTGCTTTATTGGGAGCCCCGTAACCCAAGACGGTCTTTACTTCAACTAAGGTAGGCTGTTCTGTGTTTTTCTTAGCTTCACTTATAGCATTTCTTATAGCGTCAAGGTCATTGCCATCATCAACTCTTAAAACCTGCCATCCATAGGCTTTGAACCTATCTGCAACACTTTCTGTAAAGGATAAGTGCCTGTCTCCATCCAAGGTTACATCGTTAGAATCGTAAAGGACAATCAGTTTGCCAAGCTTTAAATGGCCTGCCAATGAACCTGCTTCATGAGATATCCCTTCCATTAGGTCTCCATCGCTTGCAATTACATATGTATAGTGGTCTATTATGTTGTAAGAACCGCGGTTATACTTATTGGCAAGGAAGCGCTCAGCCATTGCCATTCCTACTGCCATCCCAAGGCCCTGACCTAAAGGACCAGTTGTAGCCTCTACTCCGTCAGTAAGACCATGCTCTGGATGCCCCGGAGTTTTTGACCCCCACTGGCGGAAATTCTTTATGTCTTCCATGGAAACTTTGTAGCCTGAAAGGTGCAAAAGCGCGTACAAAAGCATTGAAGCATGTCCTGCTGACAGGACAAACCTGTCGCGGTTGAACCATTTAGAATTGAGAGGATTGTGATTCATAAACTCTGTCCAAAGCACATACGCCATAGGAGCTGCTCCCATCGGCATCCCAGGATGGCCTGATTTTGCCTTTTCAATGGCATCAATAGATAAAACTCTTATAGCATTTATAGCCAACTGCTCGATTCTTTCTGCCATGTTTTCTCCTCCTTACAAGTTTAATTGCTTTATTTCTTTAATATTATTATACACGAAAACTACTGAAAAACAATGTAAATAACATCTCTAAGGAACGACTCTTTTTTCTCTTTTATACACAATTAAAGATATTAGAAATACAATAAGCATAAAAACTAGTGTAGCAGAAAAACCTGCGAAAACTCCATAAATGTCATTCAATTTTCCAATCAAAAAATTGGCTATCATATTTATTGTAGAGGCAGTAGTAATTGTAATACCTATTATAGGGGTAGTGTATTTTCTAAAACTTTTCATTATTACTGCTATCACTGTGGGGAATATAATTGAGTAAAAGAAACCTGATAAAGAAATAAGCACGGCTAATTTTTTGAAACTTATCCCTAAAAATATTAGAGTAGAAGCAAGCATTGAAAAAAGTACAAGGCTTTTTCTGTATCCTATTTTTTCAACTAAAAACCCTCCAAACAACCTCCCAAAAGTAAAAGTTGCAAAAAATATTGACAAATACACTGAACTTTCAGTTCTGCCCATACCATACCATTTACTCAAAAAAGTTACAAACCAGTTCCCCACCCCAAGTTCTGAAGCAACATAAAAGCCCAGCATCACTGCAAAAAGCCATATTTGCCTGTTCTTTAGTATTTCCAGGTAATTTACTTTTTCCCTTGTAATGTGCCTTTTTTCTTCAATTTTTATCCATAAAGAAAACAGCATAATTACAAAAGATAAAAAAGCAACAGTTAAATATATTGATTGCCAAGTAAAGTTGAGGTGTAATAATTTAACTGTCAAATTGGGTGAAATAATTGCTCCAACTCCATAAAAAAGTGAAGCAAATTCATCATGAGAGCTTGATTAATGATAAAGACCACAACGGCAATTGCATTTACCCCTATCTCTATCGTACCCATACCCAAGTTCATAATAAAAGCAAAAATGAGAAATAGAAAAAAACTAGGTGATATCGAAATACCCACAAGACCAGATATTATAAGAAACAATCCGATTAGAAGTACAGCTTTTCTCCCTATTTTATCGGCTAAAAAACCACCAAAGAAGGTCGCTAAAATAAATCCGAAGCTACCTACAGATAAAAATAATCCCATCATTGTATAGTCAACGCCGTAAAAATCTTTAATCCCGAGTATTAAAGGACCCTTTACATTTTCTATTATTCCTATGAGGGTCATTAGAAGGTATATTATTGCTATTGTATAAACATTTGCACTCAAAAAACACACCCTC
Organism: Caldanaerobacter sp.; assembly: GCF_049701115.1. Taxonomy (NCBI): domain Bacteria; kingdom Bacillati; phylum Bacillota; class Clostridia; order Thermoanaerobacterales; family Thermoanaerobacteraceae; genus Caldanaerobacter; species Caldanaerobacter sp. Next base: position 82,832 of record NZ_JBNATX010000002.1, read on the forward strand.
CTCTATTCCCTTACCTCATTTAATTATACGGGAATAAAGGAGGAAAGACAAATTTAAAATAAAAGTTCAGTCAGTAATTTCAAGCATCAAAGCTAAAGCTATACAATTCTACATATAGAAGGATTAGCTTTTTTGAAGTGATAATTTTAATATATCTCTTATCCTAAAATCTTTTACTTCCTTACCTACTTCTGTCTTTTTAATTTTTATACTAAAAAATTTATAAAATGAAATCGCTTTCAACTTAATTATTATCCTTAGAATTGGTACACTTTTTTGTAGAAAATAACAAGATAATAAGCACAAAAACTATGCCTTAACGTAATTCTTTTATTTTTACGTTACTTACAATAATTCCTTAAGAGTAGGAATTTTCTCTTTAAACAAGTCTTTTATTTTTATTAAATCCTCTGGAGTATTACCTTCAAATCTCATAGTAATTACTGGTTCAGTTACTGAAAGTCTTATTAATCCCCAGCCATTAGGAAAAATTACCCTTACCCCATCCAAAGTATCAATACTGTACTCTGAAAACTCCTTTTTTACCATTTCAAATAATTTTTCTTTATCGTAGGGATAAACTATTCTAATATCAGGAGTAATATAGTAATCCGGTATTTCATCAGCCAACTCGGATAATTTTTTCTCAAAAGTATTAATTATCTCACCCATTAATAATGCAGAAAAAATTCCGTCGTCCCCACCTAATTCTCTGAAAAAATAATGCCCGCTAATTTCACCAGCCATCACTGCATTTTGCTGTAAAAAACTTCGCTTTATAAAGGCATGTCCTGATTTCTCTCTGACTGCCTCTCCACCTAATTTTCTTATTTCCTTTTCTACAATAGTAGAACATTTATAATCATAAATAATCTTACCTGGACCATATTTTTTGAATAAGTATTTAGCAAAGATTATAATTATTTTCTCGCTTGGTATAACTTTGCCATTTTCATCTACAAATGCCACTCTGTCACCATCTCCATCAAAAGCAACACCAAAATTTGCATTAACCTCAACCACTTTCCGTTTTAAATGCTCTAAATTTTTCTCTACAGCAGGATTAGGCTCTCTATTTGGAAAAGTTCCATCAGGTTCACAAAAAAGCGTTTCTATTTTGTAATTTAATCTCCTGAAAAGATTTACTGCTGTAGGGCCTGCAATTCCATTTCCTCCGTCTATTACTACTTTTAAACTATTATTTACAGAAGTAAAAAAACTTTGTATATAATCTTCATATTTATCTAAAACAGGCTTATATATCAATTTGCCTTTTCCTTGCTTAAAATCCTTATTTTTTATTATTATTTCTATTCTTTTAATATCTTCTTCTGTGACTGGCAAATCTCCAAAAGCTATTTTGAATCCATTATACTCTGAAAGATTATGGGAAGCTGTAACCATTATTCCTCCATATACATTAAAATAATTTTTTGCAAAGTAAAAAGCAGGAGTAGGCACTGTTCCTATATCAATTACATCACACCCACTTAAAAGTAAACCCTCTATCACCTTTTCTTTAAGTAAAGGCGTACTTATCCTTGCATCCCCACCCACCACAGTGTTTTTCCCATCAATAAATGTCCCGAAAGCTCTACCAATTTCAAAAGCTTGTAATTCATCTAATTCCTTCCCGTAAATTCCTCTAATATCGCAGGCCTTAAAAATACTCACTTTATCTCACTCCTTAATTAGATATATCCGTTTTGTTTCATTAAAATAATGAACTTTTCGTATTTGTCTTCGTAAGCTTTTATCAAAGTATTTTCTGGTTCTACTATCTCCTTTAATTTCACCATATTATTTGCAGCTTCAAAAACATTATTATAAAAAGTTTTGGAAGCTGCCGTTATTGCACTCCCCATAGCTGATTCGCTAATTTCAGGAATTACTAGATTTTTATTCAAAATACTTGCTCTTATCTTTAACCATAATTTACTTTTTACCGCTCCACCAGTAACAAAAATTTTATCGCCCACCATCGCTCCTAATTGTTGAACAACTTCATAGCACAATTTCTCAGTCAATCCCACTCCTTCTAAAAACCCAAGATATAATTCATATTTATTCTCATAACTTCCCATAATAAACCCCTTTGCATCTGGATTAACAAATGGAAATCTTTCTCCTTTTCTCACTAAAGGGTAAATAATCAAATTACTAGGCAAAAATTTTTCTGCCTCTTTATTCCATTTGTTATAATCAACACCCAAAAAAATTTCTTCTATGCATTCTCCTCCAGTATTACTCGCACCGCCAGGCATCCACAAACCTTCTGGATGAAGATGAGAATAAATTCTTCCTAAAGGATCTATAAGTAGCCTATCTGTAATCCCTTTTAACACCAGGGTAGTACCTAAAATAGAATTCCACTCTCCTTCTTTTACGGTTCCAGAAGCTATTTGACCCGCGCACCCATCAGTCATGCCTGCTACTACAATAACATTGGGGGGTATTCCTGTTTCTTCAGAAATTTTTTTTGATATTGTACCAATTTTAGTACCAGGACTTACAACTTGTGGTAATTTATCTTTGTCAATTTGTAAACTTTTAAAAATAAATTCTGGCCATGTGTATTCTAGTAGATCAAAGCCTGTTTTCAAAGCATTAGAATGGTCCGTAATATCATAAATTCCTGTTAAAAGTCCTACAATGTAATCTGCTTGGTGAACAAATTTTTTAGTTCTAGCATATATTTCAGGTAAATTATTCTTTACCCATAAAATTTTCGGTAATGCAAAAGATGAATTAAAAACATATCCTAATTTTTTTTCAAAATCTGTTGCTAATTGGTTTATAAACTCCGCTTCCCTTATTGATCTAGAATCATTATACATTATGGCATTCAATAAAGGCCGATTATATTCATCAATAGCGATAATAGTACCAGAGGTACCATCTACAGAAATAGCAACTATTTCACTTAAGGAATAACCTTTATAAGATATATCTTTAATAGTTTTCTTTAAAACATCGATTAAACCTTTTTCCCATTCTAAAGGATTTTGCTCTTTCCATCCGTCTCGAGGACTATATACGTCTTTTAATTCTTCACTAGCAAATGCCACTTTGTCACCTTTTTCTGTTACAGCTATTGCTTTAATGCTTTGAGTCCCAATATCAATTCCAATGAAAATCATTATAGAACTCCTCCACTTCTAAAATTTTTCCATTATTTGGAGTTTTAAAGAAAATTTTATCCAGATATATACAGCCCCTGCTTTCGGTACTAAGAAAACAGGGGCTAAAATTTTGCTTTGTCAACAAACTGAGCAGATATTCAAATATTGAATATCTGCTATTATCTTTACCGCAACCTTTCTACTTCCATTTTCTCTACTTTAAAAACCTGTTGTAAATATCCAAGTTCTCCTCTTGCAGCAGATATCAAAACACCTACATTTGTAAACCACGAGAAATGATAAATAAACCTCACTTTATTTCTGTCAACTTCTTCTACAAAAACTTTCCTATATAGTAGATTCCAGTTGACTAGTCCAATAAAAGTTGCTATTTTATTCCCCTTCTCCCACCACGAACCATTATGCTCGTTTTTTACAAAGCGGTATTTCAAATCATCTCTTAAAACTCTCTCCACTCCTTCTCTCCCCATTTCTTCGAACCAAGGTGAATAGAAAACTACAGTAAAATAACGTACCAAAAATACCACTCTCCGGTCTTTTTTATAAAAATTTAATTACTTTCAATCAAAGAATTCGTTAATGTATTCTGAAATAGCTCTTATATCTCTATCTTTTACCAGCTTTATAAATTCTTCATTAGCTAAGTTTTCTGTCAATTTACTTAAAAATTTTAGATAATTATCAGGCTCTTTTATTACTAAAACAAAAATAATATCTACTTCTATTTCTGTAGTCGGATCATCCATTCTTTTAAAATATACTGGATTGAGAGGTTTAACTATAACTAAAACATTCCTATTAGCAAAACTTATTTCAGTATGAGGTATAGCCACTTTAAAAGTCTCATTAACATACAAACCTGTTGGAAATTTATCTTCTCTTTCTAATAAAGATTCTTTATATCCTTCTTTTACGAAACCTTTTTTTAATAAAACATCTGCAATATAAGAAAGAATCTCTTCTCTTGAACCCTCTATTTCTTCAGAGATTACTAAAATATCCAATTTAGTCACCCACCTTGTGTAGAGCTTGTTCAACCTCCTGCATGAATTTATCTACGCCTATCATCGTCATTAAAGGCAATCCACTCAAAACTGGTAAGTCTGCAGGCAAATCACCTTTTGAAAAACTGCCTGCCGTAATAATTACTAAATCAGGTCTTTTCGCTCTGACTGTATTTGGAACTTCAGATACCCTCATAGTCTTCAGTTCTGCATCAATTCCTCTCTTCTTAAGCAAATCTGACAATCTATCTTTTACCAAATTAGCAGAAGCAGCTGCAGAACCACACGCAACATATATAAGAAATTTCTTATTCATACATTTCACCCCTCCTTTTTTCTCACATATTTATCTATAATTTCTTTGATTTCTTCTTCACTAAATTCATGCATACCTCCAAATAGTTTACCTGCAAAAATCATTTTTGCTGCTTCTTCCAATACTTCAATCCTAGCAAAGGCTTCAAAAAGATTCTGTCCCACACTAAAAACTCCATGATTTTTTAAAAGAACAATATCGCTTTCTTTTAATCCATTAACCAATTTGTTAATCGATTCTTCCCCTGGTACTGCAAAATCTACTATTGATAATTTTTTAATCATAACCACATATTCAGGAGTTACAGGTTTAGGTACAAAACCAGCAGAAACCATTCCTACTGCAGTAGGAGGATGGGCATGAACTATAGCATTTATATCTTCTCTTGATTTATAAATAGCTAAATGATTGATAAGCTCACTAGAAGGAACCCCTCCATCTAATACTTTCCCATCTAAATTAACTTTTACAATACTTTCCGGCAATACATTCATCTTATCTAATCCAGAAGGGGTAATAAGAACATATGAATCTTCTCTGCAAATAATACTACTATTTCCACCTACACTAGAAGCTAATCCTTTTGTATAAACCCTGTTCATAATCTCAGATAATTCTTCCCTCAATCGTTTCTCTCTTACATCCATAAGGAGATCCCAACCTTTCTTTGTATAGGGAACTTGAGCAACGCTCAAGTTCCCATTATTTACTTTACTTATTATTTTTAAATTTTTTAAACTAATTTGCTTCTACGTTTGCTCCTTCCTCTAAATCCATTTTTTGTACGATTTTTACCGGTTGATCTTTAGCATAATACCATGCTAAGAAGTACAAAATACCGATAATAATAGGTACTATAGCCATTTCAGGCTTTCCAGACGCAAAAGCTACTATAGGCAAAATAACTATAAATGGTAGTATGTGCCCACCAGCATCCAAGGAAGATACGAGAACTACTCCAGCAGGAATTGCGTAATTTATTGCTTTAGCAGCATCCGTAAGAGGCACAGCGAAAGCATTTGTAATGTACATAACTAAAATTACACTTACCAAACCATTTAAGAATGTCTTTATTACGTTCCCACGAGATGCAGCAGCAGCCCACATTACAAAAATAGGTAAAATCGCCAAATCTGCTAATGGAAGTATTTTGTTTCCTGGAATAAAGGCAAACAAAATCACTAAAGGTAACATGAGATATCCTACGAAAATAGAAGTAGGATTAGCCAACCCTATGGGACCTGCATCTATTCCTATATAAATTTCTCGATTTTGGAACCTTGTAGAACGAGCAAAATATTCAGATATTCCATTTGCAATCGGCAAAAGTCCTTCCATTAAAATACCAATCATACGCCCCTGCAAAAGCATCAAAGCTGACAAATATATACCTGTTTTGAATATATCTACAACTGGTTGCCTTCCAAGTATACCGAGAAGTATTCCTACATAAAACCCCAACATGATAGGCTCTCCAAATACACCAAACTTTTTTACCAATCCTTCTGGATCCGCTTTCACTTTTTCTAGTGAAGGTACTCGTGAAAATATCAACTTTTCTAATGCCAAGTTTATAGGAGCCCAGTTAACAGTCTCTGTATGCGGAAGTGAAGTACCTGAAATGTTGAAATAGCGCTGAGCAAGAGGAGCAGTCCAATCTGCAAGCTTTAATATTATTATTTCTACAATAATAGCTACTAAATAAGCTAACCAAATATTTTTTGTCCACATATATACCATTACTGCAGAAAAAGCCCAATGCCAATAGTTCCACACATCAGCATCAAAAGTTTTAGTCCAATTTAGTAGTAGTAATATGATATTTACTATAAAAGCAATTGGAATGATTGCTGCAGAAATAGCAACTCCCCAAGTAATAGCAGCGGTCAAAGGCCATCCTACATCTAAGCTTTGTAAACTAAGTCCAAATTCCTTTGCAATAGCATCAACTGTTGGACCTATTGCTCCAAATACTGCTCCTAATACAGCACTTATTCCTATAAATGCTACGCCTACTACTAATGCTGCTCTAGCACTTTTCCCTACAGACTGCCTAAAAATAAGTGCTAAAACAAACAGAATTATTGGCATCATCATAGCAGGACCATAATTTAAAATTTGTTGTACTATACTTTTCAAATCTTACACGTTTTACCCTCCCCCTTAAATAACTTTTACTACTCCTAATTACATATATTTTTATTCTTGCATATATTTTTTATTCCCACCCCCTCTTCGTAAATTAATCAACTGAATATTCTAGAAAACATCCAACGCAAATCAAATATTGTGCCATATTAGTTGTCATGGTTTGTAAAACTAATAATAATTTTTTTTATTTCCGTAGAAGTTTTAGTTCTCTTCAACTTCTGTATAATTTTTTTATTTAAAACCAACTTATTTAACCAAGACAAATACTCTTTCGAGTCTTCTTTCAACGCTATCATAAATACTAAATCTGCCATGAGGTCCTTTTCCCAATATATAGGCTCTTTCAATTTTGCAATAGCTATGGCTGGTTTTATTACATGTTCTGGATAACCATGGGGTATCGCTATTCCATCGTTTAAAATAGTAGCTCCCATAGCTTCCCTTTTATATACGCTTAATAAAAACCTGTCATTTACATATCCTTTTTCATAGAGTTTTTCTGCCAGCAAATCTATCACGTCGCTTTTGACAAAAGCATCTACATCTAAAAAAATTAGCTCCTCGTCAATTACCTCTTTTAGCGGATTTTCCTTTTTAAGCCCTATTATCTTCTTTATCTTCTCTACCCCATCTCCTTTTAAAACTTCTTCTACAGATATGAAGGGTATACTTTCTATGCCGGGATTTATTGTACCTACAAATGCTGCCACGTCGTTTTCTTTTCTTATTTTTTCTATCTCATTTGCTATATCCTCTTGCCTTAGCATACCGACAGGAATTATTTTGTAATTTTCTTTAAGCTCTGGAATTAAGTCTTCAATGTACTTTTTTATTTTAAGAGCTGTACCCTCTCCAGTTATGCATACTGTCACAATAGCTTTGGAAGGTTTCTTGTCAAAAAGTGTCTCTACCTTCCCTACATAGGACTTTTCACTGTCTATAGCATCTGCTATCTCATCCAAAGTAGTCTCAGGTATAATAGCTCTTCTCACTGCCTCTAACACCATCACAGTATCCACTCTTGCTACAACTCTCGTAGGTATTCCAGTTCTTTTAGTTATAATCTCACCGAAAGTTACAAGAGAACCCATATCAACTAATATAATACAACCCTTACCTTCATCTATTCTTTTTACAACCTCAATTGTCCTCTCAAGAACTTTTTCGGGTTCTTCGTCTAAAGCCATGTCTATACCTATGGCATGATTAACTCCCAGAAGCTTATTAGCCACCTCTGCCATACTGCTTGCCACATGCCCGTGAGTTAGAACAATTACTCCCACTCTTCCCTCTTCCACTGGCTTTTCTCCTGAAAAAGTTTTTAAGTACATGGCTATAAACCCTATCTCTTCCTCGGGAAGTTCAATCCCAAGCTCTTTATTTATTTCTTTAGCCATGATCTTAGCTGTAGAATATTCCAAAGGATATTCTCTAATTATGTTCGCCAGTTGAGGATTAAAGATGGGCTTGCCGCTCAATATCCTTTCATACGTCGCGCTCAAGTGAATAGCAAGAGAGTAAAAGAGGTTGTCTTCTAAATTTTTAAAGCTTCTCCTTGCAATTTCATAGGCTTTTTCGACTGCATTCACAATCTTTTCTCCTACTACATTTACAAGCTCTTTCTTTGAAATTGAAATGGCGGTTTTAACGCTTGCAGCAAATTTTTTAAGCTCTATCTCCATTTCCTTGCTTAGAATTTTATCTATTTCTTCTTTTGTAAGCCCCTGTCTTTTTAAGTCAATAAACCTTTCTTCTATAAATTGGTATATTTCGTCAGGAAGCATATACCTGTTTTCTTTTTGAAATATTTTTACCTTCTTGTCAGGATAGACGACAAGGTCCTCTCCCAGATACCTTTCTATTTCAGGATCTCTTTTATTCAGTCTAAAGAGGCCTATTTTGACGTGATTTGGAAGGTCAGAAACATCCACAACTAAAGAAGAACTTTTACTACCAAGTGATGCTAAAAAGCTTTTTGCGCAGGCAACCTGAATATCACTCCTCAATTGCCCCAAATTTCCCGGGCATTCATATAGCATTAAAGCCCTTAAAGCCTCTTTTTTAATCACAATAGTCTTATTAAGGCGCACAGACTCTTTTGTAAAAAAGTTGTAAATTATTTCATATCTTTCATGAGGAGGTCTCTCAGAAAGGGATGGAAGTTCAATCAAAACAGGAATTCTTCTTCTAAAAGTCAGAAGAAGTGCCGATTCGGGATTTTCAGTGGTAGCAGCAATAAGCATAATCTGTGCTTCTCTCGTGTTCTCTGTTTCCCCTAATCTTCTAAATTTACCTTTATCTAAAAGATAAAAGAGTATTTCTTGCCCTTCACTAGGAAGCCTGTGAACTTCATCTAAAAAGAGTATTCCCCCGTTTGCCTTTTCTACCAACCCCTTTTTTTCTGTATCAGCTCCTGTAAAAGCTCCTTTTACATATCCAAAGAGCTGTGCCATTAGAAGCTGCGGATTATCTGCATAATCGGCGCAGTTAAAGACAACAAATGGAGCATTTTTATCAAATCGGCCTGATTCTACTGCAAAATTGTACATAGCTTCAGCAAGCTGGCTCTTTCCTGCTCCAGGAGGACCTACTATTAAAGTATGAAGACCATGGGGAGGATAAAGTACTGCTGCTTTTGCTAAGCTTATCTGTGCTTTAAGACTTCCTTCACTGCCAATTATATCTTTAAAAGACAATGTATCTTCCTTTTGACTTTCTACATCTTCTTCTGGTACAAAGTTTTTAAGATATACCTTTTTTTCTACTTTTATTTCTTTTAAAACTTCTTTCCTAAGCTGTGATACTACAAATCGAGATATGTTGTAGCCTAAAAGATTTAACTCTTTCGTAAGATTTCTATCTGAAATATCTGGATCTTCTTTGATTATTTTCTTTAAATCTTCTAGCAAATAGGGCTTTCTTCTTTCCCTTGAATCAGGAATATTGTTTTTAAGTCTAAATTGCGTAACGTCTTCTCTTTTGATATTAAGAAGTGCAGCAATCTGCTCATCAGTCAAGGGATTTTTCTTATCTTCTTTTTGTATAATTTCAAAAATTTTATCCAACATAGGCAGATGCCTCCCCTTTACATTTCACTTTGCAAAAAGTATACCACAAATGTGGTATGAATTGTATAAAATAAAAAAGACCCAAAATGAGGTCTTTTCAGTGTAAAAATGCCTTACTTAAGTTCTACAAAAGCTGCCATACTTCCTGTTATGCCTTTATCTCTCCTGTAAGAATAAAATTCCAGATTACAAGAAGTGCATATCTGGCTCACAGTGATGTTCTCATCCGGTATCCCACTACTCACAAGTTCGATATAATTGGCATGCTGCAGATCTAATAGCCATTTCCCATCGGGCTTTTTAACAAGAACCTCTTCCCAGTCCCCAATCGCTTCTTTTACTCTTTCTGCCACATCCTCCCCCACTTCATAGCAACATTTGTATATGGAGGGTCCTATTCCTACCAGTATATCTTTGGGATTGGAATTGTATTCTCTTTTCATAACCTCTACAGTATTTGGCCCAATATGAGCCACTGTTCCTCTCCATCCTGCATGAGAAAGAGCGACAACTTTTTTAACAGGGTCTAAGAAAAATAAAGGCACACAATCGGCATGAAATGTAACAAGAGGAATTTGCCTCTCGTTCGTCACAAGTCCATCTACTCCTACAATATCACTTCCTCCAAAGTTTTTCCCTCTATCCTCATATGTGACTTTTCTCACTACATTACCGTGGACCTGGTCAGAAAAAACCATGTTTTGGCAGGTAAATTCTCCTACAGCACATATTATCTTAAAGTTTTCGTAAACTTCTTCTTTGATGTCAAATCTTTTAAGGCTTAGATTTAAAGAGGCGTATTTCCCCTTGCTCACCCCACCTATTCTCGTAGTAAAAAGGTGCTTAACAACTCCTGTCTCTTCAAAAGAAGGTATAGTGTAGAAAACTACTCCATTTTTTTCATTTCTTTTAAAACCTATTTTCAAAGGCACCCGCTCCTTCTACTCTTCTTCTTTTTTATCTTCCACATCCTTTTTCTCTTTTTCTTGCTTTATCCCAAAGACTTTGTCCGTCCACTTTATAAAAAGCACCTGTATAAAGAAAAGCAATACCACTGTTATCATTGAAATTATAGGAATTATTATGAAATATTTTTCCATTAAATTCCTCTCCTTTGTGAATACTCCTCTTCTATTAATATAATACAACAAACGTTATCAAAAATCATTAAAAATTTAAAAAAATAGCAGGATAAACCTGCTATTTTAGCTCTATGAGTTCATAATCTCTAGTACCTAAACCAATCTCTTCACCGTATTTTAGCTGTAGCTCTCCTTTTGTCTCTGGGTGAAGCGCTTTAAACTTGTCTTCCCCCGGATTCATTCCATACCCTGCTTCTTCCAAGGCTGTACCTCTATGTCCAAATTGCTGGTTTACAAGGTCATAGCTTGCCTGGTCTATAGCAACAGGGTCAAAAGAAGCCAGTATCCCAACATCAGGAACAATTGGCGCATCGCTCCAGGGAGTACAGTCGCAAAGCGGTGTGACATTCATTACAAAGTTTATAAAAGCGATTTTACCTTTTTTAACAGAATATGCCCCATAGGCGTATTCTGTCATCCTCTCTATAAAAGCGTCCATATCTGTTCCCCATTGAGGCTTGATAACTCCATACTGGCACATTGAAACGCATTCTCCACACCCTATGCATATTGAATGGTCAATATAGGCAGAACCGTTAACCAAAGATATGGCACCTACAGGACAATTCCTTATACACATCTGACAGGCAGTACAGCCTTTACCTACCACAGGCTTTACTGTAGAATGCTGTTGCTGTTTCCCTGCCGCAGGGGCACATCCCATCGCTAAATTCTTTATAGCACCGCCAAATCCTGCAAGTTCATGCCCTTTGAAGTGGGACATGACAATCATGGCATTAGCATAGAATATGTCAGAAGCTATTTTTACTGTATCAAAGTGCTTCTTGTTAATTTTTACCTCAATGGAGTTTTTGCTCAGAAGCCCATCTGCTATTATTATAGGAGCATTTACAACAGCATAGGCAAAACCATTTTCAATAGCAGTTACCAAGTGATCTACTGCATTGGAACGACTGCCTTTGTAAAGAGTATTTGTATCTGTCAAGAAAGGCTTCCCACCGTAACTTTTAACCTTGTCCACTATTTTTCTCACATATATCGGATGTATGTAAGCATTATTCCCTTTCTCACCAAAGTGAATTTTTATCGCTACCAGGTCATTTTTATTTATTATGCTTTTAAAACCCGCCAGGTCAAAAATTCTAGCCACCTTTGAAGCCAAACTGCTGGATGCCTTATCTGCTCTCATGTTGTAGTAGTAAACTTTTGCTTTCATTAAAATCCCTCCTATAATCTAACAAATTTAGCATTTATAAACTTAATTCCTTTTTTGAAATAATTAAAGGCATTTTTATCACTTAATAGAACAATTGGAATATAGACCAAAGCCCCAATTATCATGGTCATAAAAAGTGTTAAAGCTTCATAAATCTTTTTATCTGGAACTCTAGCTGTTAGGTGGTTGTAAACAAAATATACAGTAATTCCCATTACTAGAGAAGCCGCCATCGCTTTTAAAAAGCTTATAAGCATTTGTTTTCCATTTATACTGCCAATCTTCTTTTTCAAAGAGTTAAAAAGAAGGAAAGTAGCAAATATTGCAGCAATAGAAGTAGAAAGGGCAAGTCCTCCTAGTTCAAGATATCTCACCAGTATTAAATTAAGGATTATATTTACTAAAACCGCCAAAGCTCCATTTATCATAGGAGTTTTTGTATCTTTCATGGAATAAAAGCTCCTACTTAAGACATCTCTTAAGCCATAGGCCGTCATGCCTATAGCAAAGTAAAAAAGTGCAATAGAAGTAAGATAGGTAGACCTCTCGTCAAAAGCTCCTCTTTCGAATAAAACCCTTATTATGGGGACTCTAAGCACCATCGCCCCTACAGACACCGGCAGAAGTATGTATAAAATTCCGCTTACCGCAAAATTAAGGCTTTTTACAAACCCTTCTCTATCTTCCTGAACAGAATGCCGCGACAGGACAGGGTATATTACAGTGGTAATTGCTGTAGAGAAAATCCCCAGTGCAAACATATTTAATCTGTTCGCATAATTTAAAGCGGCAATACTTCCATCCGGCAAAAAAGAGGCGATTACTCTATCTACATAAACATTTATAGTCTGTATCCCTGTGCCAATTAAAACAGGAATCGCTAATACAATAACCTTTTTTACGCCTTCATCTTTAAAGTTTATTTTCAACCTAAAGCGATAGCCCAATTTATATAAAACAGGCAATTGCATCAATGCCTGAATAAATGTCGCAAATATTATGGAGTAGGCTACTCCCATTATCCCAAACTTATGAGCGTATAAGATAGCCGCCCCAATTACTACAATGTTATAAGGAATGCCTATCATAGCAGGTACAGTAAAATGCTCCATTGCCTGAAGTGCGCCAGTAAAAATGTTGGAACTCGCTATTAAAACCATTGTAGGCAAAAGTATCTCTGTAAGCTTAACAGTAAGTTCAAACTTTTCCCCTGTAAAAGCAGGAGCTACAAACTTTACAAGATAAGGAGCGAATATAATTCCAATAAAAGTTAAAACAATAGTTGCAACACCTACTGTCCCCAGCAAATTGTTTATGAAATCAAAAGCTTTCTCCTTTCCCTCTTTTTGATAGTATTCGGTAAAAATAGGTATGACAGTTGTAGCAATAGCAGCTGTGACTGCTGCAAATAATATCATGGGAATTACAGTTGCCATGTTGTAAGCATCCATGAATACAGAGGTGCCAAATTTAGCAGCCAAAGTCACATCTCTAAAAAAACCAAATATTTTGCTTATAAGGGTCAAGACCATTATGACAGAGGCTGCCTTCACTGTCTTTTTCACAGTAGACATACCGCCACTCCTATTCCTCCGCCATCACAAACATGAGTTCAGCAGTAGCTGCGATTTCCTCTCCCACTTTTGCAACGCCTTTAGCTTTGACTAACCCCATCCTGATAGAATCTACTGAGACCTCTAAGATGAGCTGGTCGCCCGGCCGCACAACTTTTTTAAAGCGGCATTTATCAATGCCTGCAAAAAGCCCCAGCTTCCCTTTAAACTCTTCTACATTCATTACAGCAATCCCTGCCACCTGTGCCAGCGCTTCCACAATCAAAACTCCCGGCATTATGGGGTTATCTGGAAAATGCCCCTGAAAAAAGGGTTCGTTAGCTGTAACATTCTTTATCCCGACAGCTCTTTTCCCTTCTTCAAGCTCTATTATCCTATCTACTAGCAAAAAAGGATATCTATGGGGAAGAATTTTTCTTATGTCTTTATTTTCCACTTATCCTTCACCCCGTGTATAGATTGACACTTTCAGTTGATATTGATTATACCACAAGTTGCAGAAAAAACAAAAAGGGCTTTCCGCCCTTTAAACCTTTTTAGAAAGTTGGTTGTAAATCTCTTCTGCCAGTCCAAAACCTCCACTTTGTGCCATTAACTCAGCGTATTTGTCATAAAGCATTGAAGTAAATATGTCATTCGCTAAATTATTTCCTGTCAGGGGATCTTCTGGAATTGTTTTTTTCATTTCTTTCAACATGAGGCTTATGAAACTAGCTTCTAACTGTTTGCAGACCTCCATGAGTTTATTTTTATCCCTTTCTTCCATTGCTTTATTCAAGATGTTTTCAAAATCCTTTGTCTGCATGTTATCCCAGAGAGGAAGCATATTTTTTATAGCACCTTCAATAGGGTTTATCTCCATCTATTTTCCCCTACCTTCTCAAATTGTTGGCAATCCCCAACATTTCATCTGCTGCCTGTATAGCCTTTGAGTTTATCTCATAAGCCCTTTGGGCAGCAATCATATCCACCATTTCTTTCACTACCTGCACATTAGAGGTCTCTAAAAAGCCTTGCATCACTTTGCCCATTCTTCCTTCAAAGTCATCTCTGGTACCCGGCTGCCCTGAAGCTTCTGTCGCTTCATACAAGTTGTTACCAACGCTTAAAAGCCCTTGTGGATTAGTAAAGTTGTATATTCCTAGTGTCGCAACTTCATAAGTTGTGCCATCAGGATTTTTTACTTGTATAACTCCCAAAGGAGACACGGTTATATCATTCACATTTCCGTCAAACACAATCGGATTATTGCTGTCATCTAGAACAGGATATCCATCTGCGGTTACAAGCATAAGAGTATTCCCGTCCGGGCTTAATTTAAAACTTCCGTCTCTTGTATAGTACACCTTGTCATCAGGTCCCAAAACCGCAAAAAAGCCAGGCCCATCTAAAGCCAAATCCAGCGCATTGTTTGTCTGGTAGAGATTGCCTTCAGAAAAGTCCTTTACTATGGCAGAAGGTCTTACACCTACTCCTATCTGCATATTGACAGGACGCCCTTGACCGCCATACACATTTTCCCTCTGCAGCGTCTGGTATATTAAATCCTTGAACTCTGCTCTATCTCTTTTAAAAGCAGTTGTGTTCACATTTGCCAGGTTGTTAGCAATTACATCAACATTGAGTTGTTGAGCAGTCATTCCAGTCGCCGCAGACCATAAAGCCCTCATCATACATACATGCCCCCTTTACACTCTCCCAACTTCGTTTACCGCTTTCCCTAGAGTCTCGTCAAAAGCAGTTACCACTTTTTGATTTGACTCATAATTTCTCATCACGCTTATCACATTAACCATTTCTTTCACAGAGTTCACATTAGATTGTTCTAAAAAGCCCTGCTTTATTCTTCCCGAAGCAGGAGTAAGTTGTCCATTTGCAGTATTATCCAGATAAAATAAGTTATCGCCCTGCTTTCTCAAAGCATTATAGTCATTAAAATCCACAATTCTCAGCCTGTCCACCAACTGGCCATTGTTTATAATATTTCCCTTTTCGTCAACTGAGACATCTCCTTGGGACAGGCGTATGGGCCCATTTTCTCCTAAAACTACATACCCCTCTTTTGTAACCAGATATCCATCAGCGTTCATAGTAAAAGCACCATCTCTGGTATACCTTTCCCCTTGAGGGGTATTGACCACAAAAAAGCCATTCCCGTCTATAGCAAAGTCAAGTTTCCCTGTAGTCTCAATAAGAGGACCTTCTTCAAAAACCGTGTGAAGAGTATCTATTAAGACCCCGTATTCGATTCTGCCCACTTTTCTGTCAGGAGGAACATTATCTCCGCCTTCTCTTATCGCTTCAAGATTTGGAAAAGATGATAAGACTACTACGTCTTTTTTATATCCAACTGTATTCACATTTGCAAGATTGTTTGCCAAAACGTCCATCACTTTGGTCTGGGCAATCATACCAGAGGCGGCAGTGTACAAACCTCTTATCATCAAATCACCTTCTTACCTTATCTTGTGAATGTCTATCACGGTTTCTGATTTTTCAAGAAATTCTAAAGATTCCAATGCTTTTCCTGCTCCTAATGCCACACAACTTATAGGGTCATTTGCAATATATACAGGTATCTGCATTCTTTCTCTTAACAGCCTGTCCATTCCTTTTAACAAAGCCCCTCCTCCTGTCAGCACCATACCTTTATCGCTTATATCTGCTGCAAGCTCTGGAGGCGTCCTTTCCAAGACGCTGTGGACAGCTTCTACAATCTGCTCGAGGGGCTCTTGCAAAGCTTCGCAAATTTCGCTAGAAGTAACTTCTACATTTTGAGGAAGCCCTGATAACAAGCTTCTTCCCTTTACTATCATTTTTTCTTCTTTCCCGTCAAAATATGCTGTACCTATGTTTATCTTTATCTCTTCTGCCATTCTTTCCCCTATTATTATGTGGTACTTTTTCCTCATGTACCTCATAATAGCCTCGTCAAAGTTATCGCCTGCTACCTTGATGTTTTTGGACACCACTGCACTTCCCAGAGAAATTACAGCGATGTCAGTAGTACCCCCTCCAATGTCCACTATCATGTTCCCACTGGGTTGAGAAATATCAAGCCCTGCTCCAATTGCAGCCGCAATAGGTTCTTCTATAAGATAGGCTTTTCTGGCTCCTGCTTGCAGTGCAGCATCTATTACGGCTCTTTTTTCAACCTGTGTCACTCCACTAGGTATGCATATCATTATCCTGGGTCTTATCAAGAACCTACTTCCACAAGCTTTGTTTATAAAATACCTGAGCATTTTTTCGGTTATGTCATAATCGGAAATGACTCCTGCCCTTAAAGGCTTAATAGCAAGAATATTTCCTGGAGTCCGGCCTACCATTCTTTGGGCTTCTTCACCTACCGCAAGGATTTTGTTGGTGTTTCTGTCTATTGCAACGACGGAGGGCTCATTTAATACAATCCCCTCTCCCCGCACGTAGACCAGAACAGATGCCGTACCAAGGTCAATTCCTATGTCTCTTGAAATCGCAAACATCAAAACTCACCTTTCTTATGTATTTCGACACATACGGCATCTATTTTAATTATCGTCATAGATGCCGAAATGTTTAATTCTATCATAAATTATTTAATTCGATATAAAATCCCAAATTCCTCTTTCTTTTATGAAATTTTATTATTAAGCCTTTGATATTTGAGTTTAGTCGCTTTCCCTCCTCTTATATGTCTTTCAGCTTTATTTTTACTCAAAACCTCCCTGACCTCCCTGTAAAGCTCAAAATTTATCTCTGGAAGTCTCTCGGTAACATCCTTATGCACAGTGCTTTTGCTTACACCAAAAACTTTCGCTGCTTCTCTAACGGTAGCCTTATGTTCTACTATGTATTTTGATATTTCCAGAGTCCTTTCTTCTATATAGTCTTTCAAAACTACAACCCCCTTTGAACTTTTTCAAATCTCCATTAATATGTATATGCCTTAAGGAAAAATTAGAATACTATCTCAAAAACAAAAAAGCCCGGATACAAAGTATCCAAGCCTTTTATTTCTCAAAATAGGGGGTTGGATCTACGGGGGTGCCATTTTCTCTTAGTTCAAAATGAAGATGTGGTCCTTCAGCTACTTCGAATTTAGAAGTATTTCCTACCTCACCTATCTGCTCTCCTTTTTTAACTCTATCTCCCTCTTTCACCTTTATATTATCGCTCAAACTTGCGTACACCATTTCCCATATCCCGTTTTTTATGATGATGGTGTTGCCTAACTTAGGATCTTTATATACCTTTGTCACAATCCCATCCGAAGAAGCTACTACTGGAGTCCCTTCCTTACCTTCAATATCTATTCCTTTGTGAGTCGTCCATTCCCTCAATGTTTTGGAATACACCAATTTATCCACTGCAAATTCCATAAGAACTTTTCCTTCAAGAGGCATTATTAAAGTCAGTCTTCCTGAGGCAAGACTCTTCTTCTCTGTCTTGGGCGGTAAAGGAGTTACTGCAAGCTTTTTCACTTCAGTTGAAAACACCTCTTTAGTATCTGTCTTTTCATTTACTTCTTTCCCTTGTTTTCCTTCTAATTCACTCTCTTTTTTCCCTTCTGTTTTATTCATAATTGAATCATTTTTCACTGCTGCCCTTTCTTCTTTCGCCTCTTTAACTTCTTCTTCATACTGGGTATTACTTTCTATTGCAGAATTTATTTCTTCCTGTTGCGCTTTTCGAATTTCTTCTATTTTTTTCAGGTTACTATCCGTAACATAAACTGCTGTAGCAGCAATAACTACTACAGAAAGAAAAAGCACTATGTAAAACCCTTTTCTATCAAAAAACCGGAAAAAATTTTCTCTATTTATCCTCATAAATTCTCACCTCCAAATGGTATTTTAACCATTATGGAGGTTGTTTATACAAAAAATGAGGAATTCTACTTCCTGTTCTTTAAAATGTCCTCAATCCTTACTATTTCAATCCCCTGATAATAGTACTTCAGGATTTCATCAAACTTTTTCCCCTCTTTAGCCAAAGCATTAGCTCCATATTGACTCATACCTACACCATGGCCATATCCTATTACAGTGATGACAATGTTTCCTCCCTTTTTTTCAAAAGAAAAATTTGTTGAATTTAGTTCAAAAATTTCTTTTATCGCCTTCCCTTCAAAAGTCACATTGCCGATTTTTAAATTCTTAACATGGCCTCCCTGAGTCCTCTCTACATCCTTTATTTCTGACAAAATATTACTGCTTTCCAATTTCAAAGAAGGTTCTTTTTCTTTTAATTTCCTCACAAACACATCCTGAGGCACGACCACGGTGGTCCTATATTTTGAGGCAACCTCCTCCCCTGGAGATATAACGCTTCTTAGATAGGGTATATTTTTCTGCCATACATCTTCCGAGTTCTCGGTTCTTCCCCCACTTATCGCGTGGTAAACAGGTAAAATGAGAGCATCCTGATACACCATTACAAGTCCCTTCGTAGAATCTACTGCCTTTGATATCTTTTCATAATATTTTTCAAAGTTTTTCCCCCACTTATTTTTTAATTCCTGTACAGACTGCCATGCCTGGCAATGTTCGGGGTCTGTACACACATCTGCTCCCTCGTGCAATTCACACCCTTTTCCTCCTAAAGCAATTTCTTTTGCCAAGGCATATGTTCTTGCCGCAACAGCTTGGGCTTTTAGTGCTTCCATCTCAAATTCTGCAGGCATTTCTGCCGCCACAACACCTTTTACATATTCTTCTAATGGCATTTTTTCCAGTCTATTTTGCTCTGTGATAAAAACATTCACAACATCATAAGGGGGGAGACTCTCAAGTTTCATTGACCTTCCATCTTCTACCACTACAAAATTTTTCCTCATTGATATATCATTTTTTGAAAATCCAAAAATCACAATGGAAGGTAAAATTACAAGGCTTATAAATACAGAGAGGATCCCATAAATTAGATATTTCATTTCCTATCCCCCTTTTTAGGCTTACATAAAAATATATGTAGAAAAAATACTCTTATTACCCAAAAATATATACAAAAAAATTAAGAAGACCTCTCAAAAAAGAGGCCCTCATTTAAAATTCAATACCCTTTCTACATAATCGAAAGTCAAATCCCTCATCATAAAATCTATCATCCGCGAAATCATTGAGGCGGCTTCTTCCCTCGTCACATAACTATCAGGATTAAATCTCCCAAAGGTATCGCCGCCTACAAGTCCTATTTCGCGGGCCACATAAACGCTCCTTTTCGCCCATACAGGAATTAAAGAATCATCTAAAAACCCCGTGTTAAAATATCCCTGCGGTGCAAGATTCTCGAGTCCCAAAGCTCTTATAAATATAACTGCTGCTTGAGCGCGGGTAAGAGGAAGAGAAGGCCCAAATTGTGAAGGCCCAATCCCACTTATAAGGCCCTTTTCACTTGCAGCTTTTATATATCCGTAATTTTTGTCATTTACCGGCACGTCCTTAAAAGGCGAAACTTCAACTGAAACTTTCCTTGCAGCATAAAGAGTATTTTTAGGAGGTTCGTAAGGGGCAATACCAACAGCTTTTGCTACCGCTACAGTAAAATCTGAACGAAGTATATAAAGTTTGGGCCCAAAGTATAAAGAATCTTTTGGAAAAATTTCCAAACTCAAAAGCTTGTTTATGTCATCTTTTCCCCATGTGCCACTTATATCTCTAACCTCCGGGACAACAAGCCTATTCTCCGCATAAATTCCATCCAACCTTAAGCTATTACTACCCGTATTCCTCCCCGTTTCATTGCCATTCTTGTCAAACTTCGGGAGATCGTAAGTATAAGTCATCACATCTCCGCTATTTCTCCTTAAGAGATAACCTCCTCTGAAGCTTATGTACTGCGGGTCATTTTCCACATACTCTATAGAAGATTTATCGGTAAAAGAAACATTTACCTGCGCCTGTCCAAACCATTTTTTTAAATCATTCCCTGTTCCAATTGTAGCTTCAATTTGATAGTACATCTGATGGGTCTCTGCACTGCCATATTTGTGAGAAAATCCCACTGTCTTGTCCTCTATACTCACCTTTACCATACCTTTATTTCCGTTAACCCTGTAAACTTTTGAACCAGAATAATTGCCTGCGTAGTAGGTAACAGCCGGATTTATGCTTCTCACTTCAGAACCCTGATAAATGTATCCGTTATTTCTGTCAAGAGTGTAGGTATTCCCCCCTATTTTTATACTTTCGGTATAATTTTTAAGTGTGGTTTCTGCTATAATCTGATTGTATTCCAGTTTTTGCTTCTCTTCCGTGACAAAGGTCAGCGTCCTTGTAAGCTTGTCTCCAGAAGGAGTAGTAAGGGTATATCTGTAAGTAGTAGTGGTAGTATCTCCTCTCTTAGAGCTTGTTACTTTTAAAAATCCGCTAAATATAACGGGTTCCCCAGTAATGAAAACTACCTCTTTGTATTCCTGTTCATTCGAAATTCCCGCTTCAAATCCAGAATTATATGCAAAGATATGCATAGGAAGTACAGAAAAAAGAAATACAAACAAAATTGCAAAGACTAATTTTTTCATTTTTCATTCCCCCACTTCTTATTTGACAGTTACAATTATTCCCCTGGAGGCACTTCTTACCATGTATATAGAGTCTCCACTTTTGAGAGAAGAAATATCCACTCTGCGACCATCCTTCACAATAACCGCCTTTGAAAGGTCTACCACCTCTAAGCTAGGATTAAGGTTCCACTTATTCTCTGCTTCATTCCAATCCTTAACCTCAGAAACTATAATTTTAGTATTTTCTATACTTTCTATCTTCCCAGCAGTAATTCTCTCACCACTGCTAGAAGGCATTATATTGATAGCAATGGCATTGTCTCCATTGGTAACTACATAAGCAAAAGCATCTTTTAAAGGAGAACTGCCATATCTTATGTTGAGAAGCTCACTGTAAGGAATGACTTTTGAAGTTTCACCTCTATTGTCCACCACAAAGGTGCTATCTCCTACGTAAACTACTTTTGCGCCAGAGACAAATTGCCATTGATTATTCGAAACTTCATAATATCCTCTAACAGTGTAAGGATAATAATAGACATTCCCGACGTTTACAGAGTTAGCTGTAGCGTAGAAAAGATAGCCTTTCACATAGTAATAAGGGGCGTTCTCATAGGCATCTATTAGTGAAACAAAGTTGGCATAAAGGTTATCTTCCTTTGAGAAAGAAACATACACTTGATTGGAAGAAAGTAAACTAAAAGGTACCCTCTTGCCTTCTTTTATTATTATTGTGCCATCATTCACAGCAACCTTTCTTCCGTCTCCCAAGGTAAGAGTCATAGAATAAGGGTCAAAATCTGCTTTGCCTTGGTATGACATCGTAAATGGAGAAACTAAATTGCCAAAAGTTATATACTCTTTGCCAAAGTGATTCTCTGTAGTTATGTAAATTGTCCTGCCAATGTAATTTTTAAGACTTGACTCATCGATTTTCAAGCCATTGAGATAAAACTCTGCCTTCTCAAAAGGATACGAAACATAATCAGACACTTTCTGCCAGGTGCCCTGGTAATACTTTTCTACATTGCTTAAATTAATGACTTTACTAAGAGGCATCACACTATTCAAAGTACCCCTCAGTACACCTGCAATGTCATAATATCCGTTGCCTATTAAAACTTTTAAAGGTGTATTGCTATAAGGGTCATCAAAAATGAGATTCACATAATCCCCAACTTTTAACGAGGAAAGAGGAACAGAAACTCCTTCCTTTACTAAAGGAGTATTTGGCGATATATAATAAACATTTCCGTCATTCAGAGAAATATTAAGTCCACCTTTTCTCAAATCCCCTTCCGCCGGCTTTATAGAAAGAACGCTACCCGTAACCTGTCTTGAACCGGTCTCTATACCTGAAGAATTGTATTCTTCATAATTAACCTCTATTCTGTAAGCAGTACCTCCCTCAAGATAGGCAAGAACTGTTTGCCCAACTCTTAAATCTTTTATAGTAGCCGGGTAGTCATTTATGAAGACCTCAGTGAAAGGAGTGTAGTAAAAAG
Source organism: Caldanaerobacter sp. (assembly GCF_049701115.1). Classification (NCBI taxonomy): domain Bacteria; kingdom Bacillati; phylum Bacillota; class Clostridia; order Thermoanaerobacterales; family Thermoanaerobacteraceae; genus Caldanaerobacter; species Caldanaerobacter sp. Next base: position 105,398 of record NZ_JBNATX010000002.1, read on the forward strand.
TATGAGTGTAATTGTAAGCTCCTTTCAAAGCTATTGTAGATGATGTTATATCGGATATTTCCCCATATACTACCGTCTCAGTAAGCTGGGCAAGTTTTTCCGCAAAAATTACATTATTATCTTTCACATAAAATCTTACCTTATCTCCTATACTAAAAACAGAAGAATAGGCAGGATTGTTATTATGAATAGTGAGAAAATCTAAAATGCGCTTGCCATTTATAGATATTGAAGGTCTTCCTTTGGTTACTATGAAATATTCGTCACCTTTTGGAGAAGTAACAGTAAAGGCCTTTTCCCAAACACCTTGCCCTATTAGGTCTTTATAAGAAATATCTCTTATAGTACCATTTAAAACTGAGTATCCCATGTTAGAGTAAGAATAATCAAAGGCTCTGTTAAGGATCGAAGCCATCTGCTCTCTTGTTATATTTGCCTTCGGTCTAAAACTCCCATCGCTGTAACCAGATATTATCCCTTTTTTTACTAGCGCTCCTACATAAGGAAGGTAAGAAAAAGTTATGTCTCTTACGTCTCTAAAATTGTAAACCTTCTGTAAATCAAGACCCGATACGGGACTCAATCCTAAGCCTTTAGCAAGCCAGTAAGCAACCTCTTCTCTGGTAGCATTAGAAGTAAAATCTGTATCAATCTCTTCTTTTGAAAGCAAATTAGTTTTTAAAGCCAGATTTATTACTCCTTTAGCCCAGTCATCTACTTTAAATTTTGATAGCGAAGTGGCAGGAAGACCTCCTGCCACTCCTGTAGAGGAGGATGTATTTGTTTGCATAAGTTGGTCTTCCAAGCCCATAAGCCTTATTATGTATGTCAAAGCTTCCTCTTTTTTAAGATAGGCCTTCGGGTAAAATTTCTGTAACCCACCGCCTCTTATAACTGACAAAGCAGCCATTTTCATTATGTCGTATCTGGCAAAGCTATTACTTATGTCTTTAAAACTCATATTATAATATATGCTCGGTGCATAATCTACACCGTAAAAAACTGGTTGAGCGTAAGCAGCAGAATTAAATTGTAGGCTAAAGACCAAAGTCATTAAAAGTGCTAAAATTCTCTTTTTAACCATCTATCTTCACTCCTTAGTATATTACAGCAATCTGCCCAGGCGAAGAAATTTTGCCTGATACAGTATTTTTATTGGAATCTACATTGTACATATTTACGGCAGGATTAGGAGCAGGGGATGGTAAATAGTGGGTAATATGGGAAATCTTTGTACGGTTTATATCTTTTTTACCTAGTCTATTGCTATCTAAGGCTATCAATACATAAATGTAATTTTTAAAATTATTGTAATTTACCGTCTTCCCATCGGTGACCTTTTCATACCTTATGTCGTATATATCCGACAAAAGCGTTATATTTTTAGACAAGTTTTTCACTATATCTTCATACTCTTTCCCCGTTATCTTAGTTATCGTTATTCTGTCATAATCTCCAGAAAGATAGAGGTCAGTTAAGTAAAATTCCATCTCAAATCCTCGAGTGTAAATCTTGACTTTTTTCACTGTATTTTTATATTTAGACGGCACATTTATTACCCATCTGTTTACATTTTTATAAATATTATCTTTAAAGTTTAGAATGTATTCGCTCTCAGTAATATCTCCCAAAGTTACAATCAATGCTCCATTAGATGCAGAAATGCTGGTCTTATTCTCCTTGGCTCCTTCAACATAAGTATCGTACTTGCTATTTGAAGACCTGTCAGTTGTACCGGAAGCTGTCACGAAATTGCTAGGTCCTAATTCATTGACAGCCCGTAGCGCAAAAGTGTAGGTTGTATTTGGGTTCAAATTCGCTACATAGTACTCCAGTTTGTCAGTAGAAGCTATGAATTTATAATTTGTTATACCGTAAATATTACTTAAAACTAAATATATTTCATAATATTTTGCCCCTTTTGTCTCTGACCAGCGAAGTCTTAAAGCATGGTCATTCCCCGGTATATTCTCCACCCAAAAACCCACAGGTTCATCAGGGACAGTCCTGATATAAGTAAACCCTTGTGATAAAACTGCATCAGCATAGTCAGGATTCCTTACAATCACATCCACCTTCCCTTCCGAATGAGGAGGCGTGACGGCAATTATGGTATTGTAACTTTTTACAATTACTTTCAAAGCTTCTTTTTCTCCAAAAAATACCCTTGCTCCTTGCCTAAAATCATCACCTGTAATTGTCACTGTCTCGTCACCTTTGGTAGACCCTGTATTTGGAGTGATGGATATGATTTTAGGCTTGGTTTCTGTTGCAATATATGTAAATCCATTTTTTAAGGTAAAACTTCCTCCATCCTCTTCATTAAAGACAGTTACATCAACCGACCTATCCACATCCTTTTTGGGGTCTCCAGAAGGTGTAATAACAACAATGGTATCGAAAGATGTAGATACCACCTTCGCTTCATAAGCATCAAAATACACTTTTACTTTTTCTCTAAACTCTTTTCCTTTTATCACTACATATGTCCCGCCATTTACACTACCTTTATCTGGTGTAACAGAATAAATCTCGGGATGTGTACTGGGAGACACATATTCTATGTTAAAAGTAGCCGTACCTCCATCCGGGTTGATCACTTTTAACTCCTTTATCCCTATCTTATCAACAGGAGGCGCAATAAATTTTATCGTCGTGCTATCGACAATCTGTACATCTTTCACCTTTATTCCATCCACATATACAGAAGAACCTGGAAGTATTAACTTATCCTTGTCATATATAGGCACTGAAAAATCGCTTCCCACTATTATTCCATATGTCCCGCCAGCTTTATCGAATTTTGGAGGTATTACTTGCTTAATCTGAGGCTTGGATTGGATGTAAGTATATCCTCCCTCGAGGTATCCTAGCCCTCCATCGTAATTCACTACAGTAACCCTTACTTTACCAGGTACATTAGGCGGAGTTATGACCTTAAGCGTTCCGTAGTCTATATATACAACTTTTTGTGCTTTTACACTTCCAAAATATACATCTGGACCTATCGGGTTTCCATTTTCATCTTTTAAAACGTTCCCTTGCTCATCTTTAGAGATCCTGAAATCCTGTCCATAGATTGTAATTTCCTGCCCTCCATAGGTAGAACCTTTATCAGGTTCCACTTTTGTTATCACAGGTTGACTATTTGGAATCACATAAGTAAATCCGGTTTCTCCCTCGTGAATTCCGTAGGTGTAATTGCCCCCGTCATAATTCACCACCGTAACGTACGCCTTCCCCGGCTTCCCTGGGGGTGTAACAGCCGTTATAGACTTGCCGTCAGAACTTACTACAACGTTTGAAGCTTTATTTCCACCTATAAAAACTTCTGCTCCTCTTCTAAAATCCTGTCCTTCAATCAAAATAGTAGTACCGCCATTCACCGTACCAAAATTAGGAGTCACAGAGGTTATTACAGGGCTACTCTCTGGTACTAAAAAATGGAACTTCTCAGGAGCTATCGCTGTAGCTGTATCCGGATTTACCACTTTTATTTCATAAAGGCCGGTGTATTTGAGGTCAGGTACAACTCCTATTATAGTATTTTCATCCAGTACATACACATTCTCAAGAACAGTATTCCCTATGTAAGCCTTTGCCCCTTCACTGTCTCCCACTTTTTTTGAAAAGTCACTTCCAAAGATGTAAATCAATGTACCTTTTCCACCATAATTTGGAACAACCTTTGTTATCTGGGGCTTTGTCTCGATAAGCACATACTCAAAACCGTCAATCAGTGAAGCTACTCCTCCATCGGAAGGATTTATAACCTGAACTATTTTTTTACCTAGGTTACCTGGAGGTGTAGTAGCCTCGATTTCGGTATTTCCACTCGAAATTTTGTTCACTTTAGCCTGAACCCCGTCGATTGTTACAATGCTCCCTTTTTCAAAATTACTGCCTACAATTTTAATAATAGTTCCACCTTTTGTAGGCCCTTTATTGGGATCTACAGAGATAATGCTTGGCTGTTTTTGAGTATCTTTTATTTCAAAGGCATTTGGCAAAGTAACACTGCCGCCTACTGTTCCATTCAATCCATCATAGTTTTTAATGGTTAGGTCATACCAACCAACAGCGTATGGTGTGGATGTCTCCGGCACTAGAGCTTTTATTTTTGTCCCTATTTTGAACTTCTTCCCATCTACTAAATTCCCATCTTTATCTTCAACACTTATAACTTTAAGCTGTATATTGCCTATTCTGACATCCGGGTATTTAGGAGAATAAACTCCATCCACCACTGTTTGCCCTACAAAAAAGTCTGAGCCGTAGATGGTAATGAGATTACCCCCATATTTTGAACCAAAATTTGTAAATATACTGCTTATAGAAGGAGAAGTATAGTAATAGTAGCCATTTTTGTACACATAAAATCCTCTTTGTAAATCAGCATCTTTATTTATAACTTTAACATCTACATATCCCAAAACAGTAGAAGCAGGTGAAATAACAGTTAATACCGATTTATTATCGCCGCCAGTCGTGAGGTCTTTTACCGTTGCCATCTTATCTCCAAAGTACACTTTAACTCCAGGTCTTATGTCAAAACCTTGTATTATTACCGTGTCTCCTCCCGCGCGGCTTCCCATGTTAGGAGAAATAGATAAAATCACCGGGTTTGAAGGCAAGGGTTTATACGTAAACTTAGAAGGAGGAGAACTCTGTTCCGAATACTGCATGACTACATTACCATTTGTATCTTTAATCGTTGTCTCAACTGTCACCACTACATCTACAGGCATATTCTGTCCCGGTGGGTTTAAAGTCACACTGGGAGACAACACGTTCAATGTCTGCTGCCCCGTGTCAGGTTTATATATATTCTCGATTTGCGCCTTGTTTCCGCCAAAAGTAACATAAAGCTTTCTTTCCCTTGTACCTGTCATATAATTCCCACTGACCGGGTCTTTATAGCTATAACTTGTATTTATATAAGTTATCTCCGTCTTGTCTTCATTATAAATATAATTAGCTGGGTCATCACTTTTTTGAAAATTGAACCCCCAGAGAGTAACTGGAGTGCTCCCATTTTCATATCCTTCGATAGGATTCATATCTATCACAACCATCGTATCTTCAACAGCCAAATAGAAGAAGGCATTCTGTTTAGTAACAGTATAGCCTGTAACGGGGTCGACTATTGCTACATCAACAGGTCCCGATTTCGAATAGGGGGGAGTTACTACTTGTATAGCCCTTTGATTACCTGTAAGGCCGGAAAGGTTTATGCTCTGAACACTTTTTGCAGCTACACCGCCAAACTTCACTATCAAATCCTCTCTTAAATTTTGCCCTACTATGATTACTTTCGTCCCTCCAGAGACGGAACCAGCATTTGGAGTTATATTATCTATCGTGAATACAGCAGGTGTAGGTATTATCTTCAAAGCACTCACTAAAGTAGCCGTGGAACCATTTGATGCAACTATATCCACATTTTGATATTCCAAAGTCGTATCCTTTGGAGCAGGAACCTTGACCGTCATCTCTGTATCGCTTTTTATATTTACATCATTAGAAGGGACAAGATTATTACCCATGTACACTTTAAAATCCGTCCCTAAGGAGCTAAAGCCTCTACCATATATTGTAATTTCATCGCCTACAATTGCCACATATTTAGAAAGACCAGTTATATCATGATTTACTGCAGAAATCGTTGTGTTTTTAATGTTGCTCCCCCTGTATATGTTTGTAACACTCACCTGATATGTAGAGGTAGGATCTATAAAAATGTTCTGAGGAATCGTAGTAATAATCACAGAACCGCTTTGAGAGACAATTGAGGCAGTCTCCCCGTTTATTTGGACAAGGCCTATGTCATTAAAATAGCTTCCCTCTATCCTTATGTAAGATTTGCTCGTTCTGCCAACCACATTGCCATTTGAATCTTTTACTAGGGTAATAAAATTATCAAGAGCTACCTTTGAAATCAAGGGATTATTAACATAAGTAAAACCGTTGAATATAGCAGCACTTTGTCCATCACTTCTTTTAACTATAATAGTGTAAGGGACATTAGCAGAAAGTCCTAGAGAATTAGCAGGAGGAACTTTGGCATAAATCGTACTTTCATTTACACTCAGGACAGTAAGTTTTTTTGAAGACTCGGGAGAATCTATGTAGACATCAGTAATAGAAGCAACCACATTGCCACTTGAATCATATGTTATAAATCCGCTACCCGTGATTTTTATGTCCGTGTAACCGTCTACCGGCCCTTTTGCCGGAGAAGCCATCGTTCCATCAAGTCTTAAAGAATAAACTCCAGTTATACTAGGAGGATACGCAGCATAAGCTTTCGACATATTTCCTGGGAAAAGTGAAAAAAACATCGTCACAGCTACAAATATCGCTAGAAATCTTTTCATAATCTTCCTGCTCCCTTCACAACAAGATACCTCTTTTTATTTATCGGTACGCGAATTCATAAACTTTAGCCTTAAGAACAAAAAAATAGCTGCTCTAGAGCAGCCTACATTGGGTTGGGGGTGCAGAATATTAAATTTTATGGGGAAAAGGGGAATCATTCTTACAATTTAGATTATATTACACTATTTTGGCATTTTAAATAGGACTTATGTCTCATTTTTTTACATAAATCGACTTATTTTTCATTAGATACAACATATCCTACCATTTTTTCTCCATCTAAATAAGCGTCAAACCTTCCTTCAAATATTTTAACCCCTGTGTCTATAAAATTCCCCCTTTTAAACCATTCCTCATTGAATATATTGTTTTCATAACCATCAAACACAGGCATATAAAGGATATTGTCCGCGTCTAAGTCGGCAAAAAAATGGGTACCATAGGAAAGTTCCGGCATAAAGTCTCCATTTCTTATCCCAAGTTCAACAATCATAGCAGCATTAGATATCTCATTGTATATAACGGGAACTCCAAGATATGGATTCGAAGATCCCCATCTTCCAGGCCCCACTAGTATATATCTATCACCTAAACTTTTGTTTATGCGTCCTATTATGCGCGCAATTTCATGTTTGTCTTTATAGTTAGTATAAACCTCGGGATCCACATACACGATATATTTTATATTTTTAAGCATTCCATTTGTCAGCATCCTATCTCCCTTAAGCAAAATACATTTTTTCTCGATGTCTTTCGGTATGTGAATTCTTCTAAAGGTTTCATAGGAACTTAAAGGCCGAGCCTGAACCAGATAGAATTCTCCCGTATCCAGGTCATAAGTAAACTCTATATCCACAGGAACCTTCATTTCACTTTCTAGGCATTTAAACAAAGTAGAAACCGTATTAAAAAAAGTTTTGTGCTTCCGTGGAAAATTTTCAAACGTAAATATATACTTTTCATATTCTCCTCTGAAATTTAACATATTTATATCAAGTATGGCATTTTCTTTTTTGGAATAAATTTGTGCTATATCTCTTATTCTAGAATGATAGTTTAAAAAATGGGGAACTTCATTTATGTTATAGGTTTCCAGTTCACCTGTTATCAAGTTCAACACATCAAAAGCTTCTTGAGAATTCCTTGCAATTTCATAGGGATTATTGCCTTCTGGCCTCAATCTTAAATTGGTAAGAGAAAATACCCTTGCATACCCTCTTCCAGTACACTTTGTGCCCAAACCAAATACCAGTCTCACCACTCCGTCTTCTATCTTAATCCTATCTGTCCACCTTCTATAATTCCTGGAAAAACCTACTCCAGACACATCCGGATAAAAGTATATTCCTTTCTGACTGCCGATCAACTTCTGCACTATAACACCCATAAGCTCTTTTTGCCCTGATGCGTGCTTCTTTCTGTAAGTAACAGCATCAGGCCCATATACACTCAAATATACCTCTTTTATAGCTTTTTCCAGCTGTTTTAGCCTTTCTCTTTCTGTCCCCCTGTTGGATATAAAAGTAGTGTAGTATTTACCTGCAAAAGAGTATTTTATGTTATCCTCCAACAAAGAAGAAGACCTCACTGCAAGAGGGTAATCCATCACTCGTAAAATTTCTCTCAATATATTTTTATATTCAGGAGGAAATTCCGCCTCTTTAAACCGTATTTCTGCCTCCTCATAAGGGGTATTCTCATCAATGTCTTCGAGGTTATTATATTTCAAAAACATTTCGTAATAATCTGTTGCGATAAAAAAACTTTCAGGAATCTTTACAGCGCCCTTGAAATCATCGCGGTATTTTTCCAAAACTTCCTCGGCAAAAGAAAGCCCCGAAGCTTTGCCTCCAATATGCCCGTTGCCAAAGACTTTATGTCTACTGCCTGAGAAAATTTCTAACATTTTCTCCACCGCCTAACACGTCATTTGATTTAAAAAAATTATACCATGAGATTTCTCAATAAACAATAAAAACCTCCCACATTTACTGTGGGAGGTCCAGTTTGTTGACAAAGTCCTTCTTATTTAAGTGGCATTTTGTGTTAATGCTCCGGAGTTGCAAAGCGACTAAACTAAGGCTCACTTTTCGAGCTCCGGCGGGGTGCCGGCCAATTCGCCAAAAGGCTAAGAATCCGCTCGCTTTGCTCGCCCCGCCTTCGCTCCTCAAGTTCGCCAAGTTTAGTTATCGCTTTGGCAACAAGTCGCATTTACACACAAAATGCCACTTCTCTATTTTATCAACAGTCTGAACCTCCCACATTTACTGTGGGAGGTCAGACATTTATACCTTATTCAAAGCCTCAACTGGATCTACATACTCTAATCCTTGCGCTTCTGCCACAGGTTTGTATGTGACCATTCCTTTGTAGACATTAAGCCCTTTTAGAAGCGCCTTATTTTCAAGCAATGCCCTCTTGTAGCCCTTGTTAGCAATTTCTAATGCATAAGGAAGTGTAACATTCGTGAGAGCAAAAGTTGAAGTTCTCGGTACAGCCCCTGGTATATTAGGAACTGAGTAGTGAACAACTCCATGCTTTATGAAATACGGATCTGTATGGGAAGTCGTTCTGTCACAGGTCTCCACGCATCCGCCTTGGTCTATTGCTACATCCACGATTACGGCACCTTTCTTCATCGTCTTGACCATTTCTTCTGTCACAAGCTTAGGCGCTCGAGCACCCGGTATAAGTACAGCACCTATCAATAAATCGGCCTTCTTTACGCTTTCTGCAATGTTGAAACTATTGGACATCAACGTCGTAACTCTTCCGCCAAATATATCATCAAGATAAGCAAGTCTTGCAGGATTTACATCCAGTATTGTAACTCTCGCTCCCATTCCAACCGCTACCTTAGCCGCATTAGTACCCACTGTTCCTCCACCTATTATGACAACCTCGGCTGGTTCAACACCTGGAACTCCGCCCATTACAATTCCTCTGCCCTGGTTTATACTAGTCAAAAGGTAGGCTCCTATGGTTACAGCCATTCTACCAGCAACTTCACTCATTGGAGTTAATAAAGGCAAAGAACCGTTGTCAAGCTGTACCGTTTCATAGGCAATACCTACCACTTTTTGCCTCAATAAAGCTTCTGTCTGCTGCTTGTCGGGTGCTAAATGTAGATAAGTAAACAGAACCTGTCCCTCTTTCAAGTAGTCGTATTCGCTTGGCTGTGGTTCTTTCACCTTCATTATCATCTCAGCTATATCGTACACTTCTTTGGCAGTAGGCAATATCTTTGCACCAGCTTTTTCATATTCTTCATTTGTAATACCACTTCCTAATCCTGCATCTTTTTCAATGTATACTTCATGGCCATTCTTAACAAAAGCTTCTACTCCTGCAGGAGTTATAGCAACACGGGATTCTGCAGTCTTTATCTCCTTGGGAACACCAATTCTCATAAACAATCTCCCCTCTATTAATTTTTTATCAAAAGCTTTTCATTATATAAATTCTACATTCGCTATCAAAAATCCTTCTACAAAAAATAGAAATAGTAAAAATTTTTAAGGAATTACTCTTTAGTATCTCCTTTTTTTGAAAAATATATCCATCCTCTTTTATTTAAATAACCTAAAAAAAGAGACAACCTTTCATATAAAGGTTCTACCTTTTCTCCAAAACGTTCTTTCAATTCCTGTCCTATTTCATATACATTTTTTTCTCCATCTATAAGCTCCCACACTGCTGTACCAATATCATCTAACTCTAGAGTAGTAACTCTGGGCTTTTTAACAAAAAGCCTTGCTACCTTCTCAATCAATCTGTCGTGATAAAACAAAAAAACAATCTTTTCTTGTTTTTTCTCCCAATTTACCTTTTTACTTTTCTTGGGAATATAGAGCAAGAAATTATCCTTCATCTCATCACTCCTTTAAATCAAGCACCCCTTCTAGAAGGGGTGCTTGATTTCTATCTCTTATCATTTTTGACAGTGTAAAAGTAGAGGAAAAGTCCTACCAGCATAAACATGAAAAGTGAGAACCACGGAGCATAAGAGGAAGTATTCGTCGCCCAACCAGAAGCGAAGTCTATACTTATCTTTGCTCCTGCAAATATAGCTATGACAAGCCCCATGAGTGCATCTCCCGCTACAAGTCCAGAAGCTACTAATATTCCTCTTTCTACTTTCTCTTTGCGCAACTGCTCATCTTTTCTATACTGCTGGTCTACTATCCATCTTATAATTCCTCCAACAGCAATGGCCGCACTGAGCTCAAAGGGGAGGTATAGTCCTATAGCAAAGGGAAGAACTGGAACATGCATCATCTCAGCCATTATTCCCATAAATATACCAGCTATTATGAAAGTCCATGGAAGATCTCCTGTCATAATACCCTTTACCACCATTGACATTATAGTGGCTTGAGGTGCAGGGATATCCTTTGTCCCAAAACCGTAAGCATTGTTTAAGAGTATTAAGACCAATCCTGCAAACACAGAAGCCACCGCTATTCCAACATAGGTAAATACTTCAATATGTTTAGGAGTACCACCTATTATAAAGGTAGTCTTTAAAGACTGAGCGTTAGCACCTGCAATGGCTGCCGCTACACACACAATACCTCCAATAGTAATGGCAATTATCATACCCTCATTTCCCACGATCCCTGCAAGTTTTAGCACAGAAGTCACTATTAGCAAAGTCGCGATAGTCATACCAGAAATTGGATTGTTAGAAACACCGACGAGTCCTGTAATTCTAGCCGATACAACTGCAAAGAAAAATGCAAATAAAACAGCCATCAAGCTTCCCAAAGCAGTAACTCCAAAAGAAGGCATAAGCCATGCCACAAAGAACACGAATGCTGCTCCAAATATCACCCATGTTAAAGAAACATCTATATCGGTCCTTTTTACTTCCTTACCTTTCATTCCAAGACCTACTATTGACTCTCTAAAAGCTTTTATGATAGTCGGAAGAGCTTTTATAAGACTTATGAATCCTCCTGCCAACACTCCACCAGCACCTATGTATCTTATATACTTACTCCATATAGCGCCCGCCGACATGTCCCTTATAAGGTCAGTAGCTGGATAAACAGGGGTAGTAAGTCCTGCACCAAAGAATTTTATTAGAGGAATGAGTCCCAACCATGCCAAAACGCTGCCCGCCAGCATGTACATAGCTACATCCAATCCCACGATGAATCCTACACCCATCAAAGATGCAAGCACATTTACACCCACTTCTGTGCTTTCAAATCTCTTGATAACCCATGAAGGGCTTTCAGACCACATGCCAAAACCGCCAGATAAAAGTTTATAAATTCCCCCTACAATCATTCCAGAAAGCACTGTCATAAATCCTGTTCCGCCCTGATTGCTTGTAACAAGCACTTCCGCCGCCGCCATTCCTTCTGGATAAATAAGTTTACCATGTTCTTCCACAGTCAAATACCTTCTCAAAGGTATAACAAAAAGCGCTCCTAAAAGTCCACCTATTAGTATTACGAAAACAATCCTAGATAGAGTAAACTGGTCTTTCAACCCCCAAAGCACAATTGCCGGAAGAGTAAATATGATACCTCCTGCAAGGCTTTCTCCCGTGGCTGCAATAGCCATTACTAGGTTTGCCTCTAAAATACTGTTTCTTTTAAAAAGTCCTTTTAAAAGTGCAGTTGCTAAAACTGCTGCAGGAATAGCCGCACTTATGGTCATTCCTGCCTTAAGACCAAGATAAGCATTAGCTGCCGCAAAAATGATGGCAAATAAACTTCCCACTATTACAGCAACTACCGTGAGTTCTGGAAGCACTTTATCAGCTGGAATAAAAGGGATGTACTCGCTTCCGTGAACACCGCCATAAGCTTCATGCGAAAGCTTCCTATTATCAGACTCTTTGGCTTTTGCCATGATTTCCCTCCTTCTGTACTTGATTAAACGTTTATTTGAAAAGAAAGTCTTTAAAATAGGCCACAATAATTATTATTCTCCAAAAGCTAAAAAAATCCTTCTAATGTTTACAAAAAATTTTTAATCTATTCTCTGTATATTTTTGCACCCAAAGCCCTTAATTTTTCCTCCATTTTCACATACCCTCTATCCACATGATGTATATTATTGATAACCGTCTTACCTTCGGCTATTAGACCTGCCAGAACCAATGCCGCGCCTGCTCTTAAATCTGTGGCTTTCACTTCTGCTCCAGTCAGATGGTCTACTCCTGTCACCATCGCGCTCCTGCCTTCAATCTTTATATTCGCTCCCATCCTTTCTAACTCGCTTACATGCATAAATCTATTTTCAAAGACGGTTTCTATTATAACACTGGTTCCTTTCGCTACCGTCATCATTGCCATCATCTGAGCCTGCATATCCGTTGGAAATCCCGGATATGGCAAAGTCTTTATATCGACGGCCTTATAATTTTTCATTCCTTTTACTCTTATTCCTCCTTTTTCTTCCTTCACTTTAATCCCACATTCTACAAGCTTTGCAATTATAGCCCTTACATGATCTACTATCACATTTTCAATAAGTACATTTCCTCCTGTCATAGCTGCTGCTACCATAAAGGTCCCTGCCTCAATCCTATCAGGTATAACGGTATGTTCTGCCCCTTTCAATTTCTTTACCCCTTCTATCCTTATGACATCCGTTCCTGCCCCTTTTATATTCGCTCCCATTTTATTTAAAAAATTAGCCAAATCAACAATTTCAGGCTCTTCGGCAGCATTTTCAATCACAGTCACACCTTCAGCAAAAACCGCTGCCATCATTATATTTTCCGTTGCTCCAACGCTCGGAAAATCAAGATATATCTTTTTACCTATCAACTTTTTCGCTCTTGCCTCCACATAGCCATGCCCAACTGTAATATCCGCTCCTAGGCTCTTAAAACCCTTTAAATGAAGGTCAATGGGACGTGCCCCTATTGCACAACCTCCTGGCATCGAAATCCTTGCATGACCTAATTTTGCAAGTATGGGACCCATAACCAAAAAAGACGCTCTCATCTTTTTAACAAGTTCGTAAGGCGCCTCCACGTCTTTTATATCCACCCTTATTTTCAACTTCCCATTTTCAAACTCACAAAAGGCGCCAAAATTTTTTATAAGCTCCATCATTACATTTACATCTTCTAGAGGTGGTATATCCTCCAGCACGATCTCATCTGCAGAAAGCAAAGAAGCAGCAAGTATTGGCAAAACGGAATTCTTTGCCCCACTTATCTTAACCGTCCCCACAAGGGGCGGACTTTTTTCAACGACAAACCTCGTCTTCATCACCCTCTTTTAATATTCTGTTCCTATTAATGGAGTTGCTACCCATATATAAGTCTTATCCTCATAAGAGCTGTATCTTAAAGCTACCTGTAAGTTTATTTTTTCATTCCCTACTGCAATGTATTCCCCTAAATTCTTGATATACCCCGAAAGGCTTATTACCTCAATATCCTCTATCCCTTCTACTTTCTTTGCTTTTAATATCTTAAATACCTCTCTAACTATACCTCTTTTTTCTTCCAAACTCAAATCCCCTTTAAAACTCCCTACAATTGAAGTAGCAATAATAGGTTTAGTTTTCACCTTTTGAAAAGCTTTTTCTATAGCCTCTCTTTCTTTTGCAAGGTTATCAGCATTTTTTAAATATTCATCTATTAAGAGATAGGTCTCTGACCTGTCATCATTTTTTATCGATTGAACTACAACCGTAACATCCCTTTCGGCGTCTCTATATTCAAAGAGTACCTGCCTTAGATCTTTATCACATACTTGTCTAAAAGAATAATCTCTTATTCTCAAAGATTCCGAAACTACTCTCAGGTAATCTTCCATATCCTTTATTTCTACAAAATCCTTCTTGAGCTTTCCCCAACCATTTATGTTGGCATATTCATATTTCGCACCAGTTGCTTTAAAAGCTTTATAAAACTTGTTTACTTCACTCGCCCCTAAAATCGGCATTTCCATTCCAAAGATTAATATGAATCCTACTATTAGTGCTATCAAAACAGCTATTTTTTTCACCCAAATCCCTCCTTAGTCAAAACTAAAAATTGAGCGGTAAAAACTTCGCGAATCCACAAGGGGGAGAATGGACTCGCTTATTTTCACCGCCCTTCTATTTTTAATTATTGACAATTGTAAAAAGTTTTATTCATATAACATTATAAATTTTTCATTACCAATTGAGGAAAATTGGACAGTTATTAGAAATATTTAGATAAAAAGAGAAAAAGTCAGATAAAGTCAGAAAAAGCTTGATTTTTGGTCAAAAAAGGTCAAAAATCAGATTTGTTTTAAATCTCATACTGAATATAATTAAAAGTAGAAGGAAAAACCTCTAAAAAGGAGGTGTAGCCTATGTTTTGGTTGATGGTACTTATCGTAGGACTCATATCCAGTCTTGTATTCCATCCTTGGTTTAACGCAAAAGCAGGAGAAGGGTATTGGGACAAACTTAACAAGATATGGGGTACTTATTGGTCTGCATTAATCGCTCATCTAGTCGGCGCATGGTTAGGTGGAGCATATCTCGGCAAATGGGGATGGATGCTTTACGATTATAATGTAATAGGCGGCTTCATCGGAGCAATAGTGATTGGTTATATCTGGTACTTAATTGCAAAAAGCCAGACAAAACAAGAAGCAAGCAAATAACATACGAAGGGGGCATCAGCCCCCTTCATATTCTTCTGGTCTTTCTTTTGAAAGTCTAAAAAAATACTTTATTGCCTTTACTATCCTTTCAGATGCTCTTCCATCTCCGTAAGGATTCACTCTATTTGCCATTTTTTTATACTCATTCCCATCCTTTATGAGAGTAACAGCTTCCTCATAAATTCTTCTATAATCTGTACCAACCAACTTGACGGTCCCGGCTTCTACCGCTTCAGGTCTTTCTGTTACATCTCTTAAAACCAAGACTGGTTTACCCAATGAAGGAACTTCTTCCTGTAAGCCTCCTGAATCTGTCATAACCATATAGCACTGGGCTAAAAGGTTATGCATCTCGTCTGTCTCAAGAGGGTCCAAAAGAAGCACATTGTCAATATCTCCCAAAATTTGGTTGACTGTGTTTTTTACTACCGGATTCATATGAACAGGATACACGAAATATACTTCTTCTCTGTAACTTTTAGCTATATCTTTAATCGCATTGCATATGTTTTCTAAAGGCTTACCCCAATTTTCTCTCCTATGAGCCGTGACTACTATGACTTTTTTGTTTTTATAATCGATTCTATTTAATCTCTCATCTTTAAAAATATAATTTTTCTTTACTGTGTAGGACATAGCATCAATTACGGTGTTTCCTGTAACGAAAATGCCTTCTTCTTCTACTCCTTCTTTTATAAGATTTAATTTAGCTCTTTTAGTAGGGGCAAAATGCAAGTCTGCTAGCACCCCTGTCAATTTTCTGTTTATCTCCTCAGGATAAGGAAACCATTTGTTAAAAGACCTCAAACCCGCTTCCACGTGCCCCACTTTTATTTTGTTATAAAAAGCCACCAAAGCTGCCACAAAAGTAGTAGTGGTATCTCCGTGAACCAGAACAAGGTCCGGTTTTTCTTTAAGAAACACTCTATCAAGACCCTCTATAGCAGCAGTAGTAATGTCAGATAAAGTCTGCCTCTCTCTCATTATGCCAAGGTCATATTGGGGGACAATATTAAAAAGCCTCAGCACCTGATCAAGCATTTCACGGTGCTGGGCCGTTACACATACTAATGTTTCAAATTCTTTTTCTTCCTCTAAAGCCTTGATAAGTGGAGCCATTTTTATCGCTTCTGGCCTCGTGCCAAACACAGTGATGATTTTTATCATTCTCTCGCACTCCTTAAACAATCAACGAGTTTGTGTTCCTTTCTTATTGCTCCTTAACAGTTCTATTTTGTTTGCTCCCCAGAATATGAATACAAGAGAAAGGGCAAGAATAATAAGACTCTTTGATTCGCTGGTAAAAGATATAAGTATGGCGCTCACACCAAGTATCAAGCTTACCCCATATAGGATAAAGACTACCTGCCTTTGGTTTAACCCTTTATCTAGAAGCCGGTGATGCAAATGCCCTCTATCCGCCTCCATAATGGGCTTTTTGTTTAAGATCCTCCTGATTATCGCAAAAAGAGTATCAAATATAGGCACACCTAACACTAAAACAGGCACCACAATAGCAATCGCCGTAGCGGACTTTATCGCTCCTTGTATCGAAATAGCCGAAAGCAAAAATCCCAAAAACATAGCACCGGTGTCACCCATAAAAATCTTGGCGGGATTAAAATTATACGGTAAAAATCCCAAGCTTGCCCCTGCGATCGCTATTGAGATAATAGCCGTCGCATACCTGCCATTCAAGAGAGAAATTATAAAAAGCGAGGTAGAAGATATAAAGGCGATTCCAGCTGCCAAACCATCCAAACCGTCAATCAAATTTATAGTGTTTGTTACTCCCACAACCCAAAGAAGAGTGAGAGAGATCGCCATCCAACTTTTAAGATAGATTACGCCATCACCAAAAGGGTTAGAGACCCAATCTATTCTGACACCACTCGATATGAGGATAAAAGCAGCGACAATCTGCCCTATAAGCTTTATTTTGGAATTTAAA
The DNA here is from genome assembly GCF_049701115.1 of Caldanaerobacter sp. Lineage (NCBI taxonomy): Bacteria > Bacillati > Bacillota > Clostridia > Thermoanaerobacterales > Thermoanaerobacteraceae > Caldanaerobacter > Caldanaerobacter sp. The sequence goes on from NZ_JBNATX010000002.1 coordinate 122,342, forward strand.
GAATACTTATCATCCAACACGCCTAAAAAAACGATCGCCAAAGCACCCCATATTATACCCATCGTCTCATGAGACTTCGGTAAAAGGAGAAGTATACTAATCATAGTGCCCGCAAAAATAGCTAGTCCACCTAATCGCGGTATTGGCTTTGTATGTATACGCCTCTCATCCTTCGGAATGTCAATTGCTCCTATTACAAAAGCCAATTTTTGAGCTAATGGAGTAGTAAGAAATGCCACAACAAAAGCCAACAAGAAGGACAAAATATAAACTTTCATTTTTAAACACTCCTTTTCAAGGGCACCCCTTGTTCACCTTTACCATTAATTATTTTACCTTTTAAATCTTACTAATTCAATACCTGCCTCCCTTAAAAGTTGAAAAGCAAGTTCATCGGGGTACTCTTCTTCATAAACAATTCTTTTTACTCCCGCATTTATAAGCATTTTAGCACATATCACACAAGGGCTTGCGCTTACATAAAGAGTAGCACCTTTTGTACTCACTCCATGTAAAGCCGCCTGTATTATAGCATTTTGTTCCGCATGAACCCCTCTGCAAAGCTCAGGCCTTTCTCCCGGAGGTATACCCAGTTGTTCTCTAAGACAACCCGTTTCCTCACAATGGGGTAACCCCGTAGGAGGTCCATTGTAGCCTGTAGAAATTATGTGTTTGTCCACTACTAAAATAGCTCCTACCTGCCTTCTTATGCATGTGGACCTTGTCTTTACTACATCCACAATTTGCATAAAATATTCGTCCCAAGAGGGTCTCATTTCTATCCTCTCCTTACTTGGTCCCAAACAACCTATCTCCAGCGTCTCCTAATCCCGGAACAATGTAGCCGTGTTCATTAAGTCCCTGATCTATGCTAGCTACATAAATGGGTACCTCTGGGTGGTCTTTGTGGACTGCTCTTATGCCTTCAGGAGCAGCAATCAAGTTCACAAGCTTTATACTTTGAGCTCCCCTCTCTTTCAAAAAATGAATTGCAGCAGAAGCAGAACCTCCCGTCGCAAGCATAGGATCCACTACTATTAAGTCCCTTTCTGCAATATCAGAAGGAAGTTTGCAATAATATTCAACTGGTTTTAAGGTCTCGGGATCTCTATATATACCTATATGGCCTACTTTCGCAGTAGGTATTAACTTGAGCATCCCATCCGCCATAACCAACCCCGCTCTCAAAATGGGAATTATCCCTAACTTTTTACCTGCAATCACTTTTGTTCGAGCCACAGCTATAGGTGTCTTTACTTCTATCTCCTCCAAAGGCAGGTCTCGTGTTACCTCATAAGCCATTAACATTGCTATTTCTCCAACCAGCTCCCTAAATTCTTTTGAGCCGGTATTTTCGTCTCTTATTAAGCTTATCTTATGCTGTATAAGAGGATGGTCTATAACAAAAACATTCTCATACATAAAATAAAAACCTCCTATTTATCATTTCATGTATTTTTTCTCTATCTCGCTTATTTTTTCAATCCTCTTCTGATGCCGCCCTCCCTGGAAAGTAGCATTTAGCCATTCTTCTACCATCATTACTGCAAGCCCAGGTCCCGTAACTCTTCCGCCCATACAGAGGATATTTGCATTGTTATGCTCTTTCGCAGCTCTTGCTGAAAAAACATCCTCTACATGTGCAGCCCTGATCCCCGGCACTTTGTTTGCGGTAATCGACATACCTATACCGGTACCGCATACTAAAATTCCTTCCGTACACTCACCGGATGCGACTGCTTCTGCTACCTTAAGGGCATAATCAGGATAATCAACAGATTCCTCACTGAAGGTACCAAAATCCTTATAAGGTATCCCCTTTTCTTCTAAATACTTTTTTATAACCTCTTTAAGTGCATATCCTGCATGGTCGGAACCCAAAGCGATCATCTTCTTTACCATCCTTTCTTCAGAGAGTTTTTCAATCACTTTGTCTATCAAATCGGAAAGCTCCTTTGCCGTTTCTCTGTAGACCTCTATCGGCATGCCATAAGGGTCTTCTACATCTCCCTCTAATCCCACAAACTCTTTTATGGTGTAAATTTTGGAAGCATATTCCGGATATTGAGAAGCCAAAGTTCTCTTGTGCGAAGAAGCCATAGCAAGAATAAGATTTGCTTCTTTCAAATCTTTCTCCTTCAAGCTCTTTGACCTATGACTCGATATATCCAGACCGTAATCCCTTTTTAAGACTTCTATAGCCTCATCAGAAGGCGGAAAACCCTCAGGAGCAAATACTCCTGCCGAACTTGCTTTCCAATCCTTCCCTAATGCCTTTGCCTTAGCATTAAAAAGCCCTTCAGCCATAGGGCTTCTACAGGTATTCCCTGTACATACAAATAAAACCTTCATGTCAACTCCCCTCAGCCTCTATTTCTTTATAGCCAGCAGCCTTTTCTAACCTATTCATAATGGCAAGTCCAATTTCATCGTAGTCGAAACTCTCAGCAAATACGACATCTACTTCTCTTCTGTCGAATTCTCGCAGAACCTCAAACAAATTTTTTGCAATGCTTTCCGGTTTTTCTCTATCTCCAACGACAATAACTTCTCCTTCTTCATATTGTGTCGAAGTTTGCACTGTCGCCATTATACCAACTTTTTTGCCAATTTTCAATTGATTTTTTGCCAATTGCTTAATTTTTTTTACAACTTTATCAAGCGGACCTTTTACAATGTAAACCTCTGCCCTGGGAGAATAATGCTTGTATTTCATCCCTGGAGATTTAGGCTTTATATCCATGTCTGGCTTTTTTAAAAGAAAAGGGTCCAGCCTTACTTCTCCTAATACTTCTTGGAGCATGTTAAGCGTCACGGCTCCAGGCCTTAATATGACTGGGATTTCATCAGTAAGGTCTACCACAGTTGATTCCAAACCCACATCACACTTTCCACCATCTATTATGACATCCACTTTACCATAAAGGTCTTCAATAACATGGGAAGCATCCGTAGGACTAGGCCTTCCTGAGACATTGGCACTTGGAGCAGATATAGGTACTCCCGCTCTTTTTATGAGGAGATGAGCTATAGAATTTGAAGGCATTCTTATTGCAACAGTATCCATACCGGCAGTGTTTATATAAGGAACTTTAGAGGATTTCTTTAATACAATAGTCAAAGGCCCCGGCCAAAATTTTTGTACAAGTTTCTTGGCTTTTTCAGGAAACTCCACTGTAAGGTCGTAAACCTGATCTATAGAAGCTATGTGTAAAATTAAGGGATTATCTTGGGGCCTTCCCTTAGCAATGAAGATTCTTTTCACTGCTTCCTCATCAAAGGAATTCGCCCCTATTCCGTATACCGTTTCCGTCGGAAATGCCACAAGACCCCCTTTTTTTATGACTTCGGCTGCATAATCAATAAGCTCTATTTCTGGGTTATATCTATCAATCCTTATCACTTTTGTCATTAAAGGCACTCCTCACAAATTATTTACAAATATCTCGTTATTATTATACCACCTATGACCCCCAATATCATCCCCAAAACAGAAATTTTCCCTTTATAAATACTTCTGGCTTCGGGTATTATCTCACCACAGGTCACATAAAGCATAGCCCCTCCAGCCAAAGCAAGATCAAGTCCAATAAAGGTATCGGATATGCCGCCACTTAAAATACCTATAAAAGTACCGAAAACAGTCGGCAAACCTGTTAAAAATGTATACAGCAATACTTTGCAAGGGGAAACTCCTCCCGCAGAAAGAGGCACTGCTACCGCTATTCCTTCGGGGAAATCGTGTATCGCAATCACTAAAGCAATATCAATACCTAAAGAAGAAGAAACCATAAAACCGGACCCTACAGCAAGCCCTTCAGGAAAATTATGTAAAGCAATTGCAGCCCCAAGAAGCATTCCGCCTTTTATAAAACTTCTGTTGAATTTAGTGTTTTCTATATATTCGTCCATAAAAGAAATTACCAAGGCTCCAACGATAACCCCCATAATCCCTACAAAAATCCCGGATACCTCAAAAGCATGAGGCAAAAGGTCAAACATAACTACAGAAAGCATAAGACCTGCAACTAATCCCATTATTCCGCTAAAGAACCTGGGCTTTGGTTTTTTTAAAAAATAGGCAAAAACTCCTCCACATCCTGTCCCTATAACTCCTGCAAAAGCCCCCACTAGCATTATCTCCGAATTAGACATACAAACATCTCCTTTATTCTATAAAACAACACTCAATTTTACTTTATTAAGTCTCCTACAAAGTTATTACAAATAAAAAGTTCGCTCGACGGTAGGAGGACCATCGAGCGATCTAAAGTGTCCTCTATAGAGGACAGCTGGGGGGCTAATTTTTTAGTTTACTGCAATAAAGTATTTTTTATAAATTATACTTTATAAAATTAGTTTAGTCAAGTAGTACAAAAGAAATCAATTAAAAGCCATGGTCTTCAGCTTCTCAGCCTGGTCGTTCAAAATTAAGGCATCAATTATCTCATCTAACTCGCCATCTAAAACTTCCTGAAGTTTATAAAGAGTAAGCCCTATCCTGTGGTCTGTTACTCTTCCCTGTGGGAAATTATAAGTCCTTATTCTTTCGCTTCTTTCCCCTGTACCAACCTGTGACTTTCTAGCCTCAGCTATTTCTTTTTGCTGCTCTTTTAAAGCCATTTCATAAAGTTTTGCCCTCAAAATCTTCAAAGCCCTTTCCCTGTTTTGAATCTGAGACCTCTCATCTTGACAGGTAACTACTATCCCCGTAGGAATATGAGTAACTCTCACAGCTGAATCAGTAGTATTGACACTTTGGCCTCCATGCCCACTCGACCTAAATACATCTATTTTTATGTCGTTAGGGTTTATTTCTACATCGACTTCCTCCGCTTCTGGAAGAACCGCTACTGTAGCTGTAGAAGTGTGAATTCGACCTCCAGCTTCTGTCGTAGGGATCCTTTGCACCCTGTGAACACCACTCTCATACTTGAGCCTGCTGTAAGCTCCCTTACCCGAAATACTAAAAATTACCTCTTTAAAACCTCCAATATCCGTCTTATTTGCACTCATTATCTCAACTTTCCAGCCCTTTTTCTCTGCATACATAGTATACATTCTGAAAAGGTCAGCAGCAAAAAGCGCAGCTTCTTCCCCACCAGCACCGGCTCTTATCTCCATTATGACGTTTTTTTCATCATTAGGGTCCTTTGGCAACAGCAAAATTTTTATCTCTTCTTCAAGCTTCTCTTTTTTTTCTTCCAAATTTGAAAGCTCTTCCTCTGCCATCTCTTTGAGTTCCTCATCCTGTGAAGATAAAAGCTCTTCTGTAGCTTTTATTTCTTCTAGAACTTTTTTATACTCTCTGTATTTCAATACTATGTCCTCAATGGCCGCATGCTCTTTCACATATTTTCTCCATTCTTCGACATTGGAGATGACAGCAGGGTCACTTATCTTCTGACTGAGTTCTACATACCTATCCTCTATCGCCTGCAACTTCTCTATCATTATCTCACCTCAGAAAAAAATTATATCACATCCATAAAAAAGTGAAAACTAAAAGTTAACTCCCTTCGCCAATGAAGTTTTATTTATAATTTGTGTAATTACTTTAACCATAATATTCTCCTATTACTACCCTATCTATTCCAGCTAAATCTTTTGCTACCTGAATATTTTTAAACCCATTTTCAAGAAGAATTCCTTTCACTTCATCCCTTTGGTCATAACCTATCTCAAAGAAAATTTTACTACCCTTTTTCAAAAAAGGTCTGGCACCATAGGCAATTTCCCTGAAGAAAAAAAGCCCATCTTCTCCACCATCCAGAGCTAAAACAGGTTCTTTTTTAACTTCTTCCTGCAAAGATTCGATTTCACTCCTCTTGATATAAGGTGGATTAGAAACAATCACATCAAATTTCAAACTGTCAGGAACGTTCGAAAAAATATCACTTTTTAAAAACAGTATATTACCTACTCCAAATCTCTTCGCATTGTACATAGCAACCTCCAAAGCCTCTTCGCTTATATCTAAAGCATATACCTTGCATTCGGGAAAATGTTTGGCTATGCTAACAGCTATAGCTCCGCTTCCCGTTCCGATGTCTAATACTATGTCACCTTTTTTTATTCTCTTTAAAACCTCTTCTACCAGAATTTCTGTCTCAGGCCTTGGAATCAAAACTCTTTCATCCACATAAAATTCAAGCCCCATAAAATACTGCTTTTTCACAATATATTGATATGGAACACGAGCCTTTCTCTTTTCTATATATTCGAAAAATCGAACTATTTCCTGTTCATTCAAAGTCTCATCTCTTTTGATTGCAAGCCAAACTCTGTCAACTCCAAGAGCGTGAGAAAGCAAAAGTTCGGATTCAAGACGCGGGTTTTCACACACTCCTTCCAGTTCCCTTGCCCCTGAAGCTATTGCCTCATATACTCTCAAACTCTTTTCCTCCTTCGTCTTCAAGGACACTCTTCAAAGATGCAATCGCTACCTCTAACTGGCTATCATCTGGCTCTCTTGTAGTTATCTTCTGAAGAAGAAGACCAGGATATACAAAAAGAGATAGTATTTTATCATCGCTTTTACCAGCCAGTTTTATAACCTCATAGGAAATACCTGCTACTATCGGCAATAAGAGAACTCTGCTTGCTATCCTCACATAAAAAGAGGGCCACTTTAAAAAGGAAAAAACTATTATTGAAACTATCATGACTATAAAGAGAAAGTTGGTACCGCAGCGCGGATGTAAAGTGGTATATTTTCTGGCGTTTTCCACCGTCAATTCCTCTCCATGCTCAAGACAGTGGATAACCTTGTGTTCAGCACCGTGATATTCAAATATTCTTTTTATATCTTTCATCTGGGCAATGAATAAAAGGTATGCTATAAAAATCAGAACCCTAACAAGGCCTTCGACAAAATTTATCATTATAGCATTTTGTGTAAAAATTCTCGCATAATCTGCTACATATGTCGGTCCTACAAAGAATACAATGATCGACAAAACAAGAGAAACTATTATTGAAAAATACATCAACACATCTTCGAGTCTTTCACCGAAGATTTTTTTTAGAAAAATGTCAAATTTTGTTTCATAAGATTCACTGTCTTCAAAAACTTCTGCAGAGTAGGTCAGGCTTTTTATACCTATGACAAGGGAATCTAACAAAGCAAAAGTTCCTCTTATAAAAGGAAGAGAAAAGAATTTGTTTTTCCTGGTCAAAGGAACAGCATATTCTTTTTTTATTACTATATCTTCCCCTTTTCTTAAGGCTATGGCATAGCTTCTATGCCCCCTCATCATTACTCCTTCAATTACTGCTTGTCCGCCTATATCTGTTTTTTTCATCACTGCACCCCCATTTAGCTACTCCCGAGGAACTTCATGGCATTTTCTGCATCTCGCCTCGTAGGTCTCATGAGCACCTACCAGGATAATTGGGTCGTCATATTTAGCCGGTTTCCCGTTTATCAATCTTTGAGTTCTTGTCGCAGGATTGCCGCACTTAACACATATAGCAGTCAGCTTGTCTACAGATTCAGCAATAGCCATTATGTAAGGCGTAGGTCCAAAAGGTTCACCTCTAAAATCCATATCAAGTCCGGCACATATAACCCTTTTGCCCATATCGGCTATTTCCCTGACTACATCTACTAAAGATTGGTCAAAAAACTGTATTTCATCTATAGCCACTACCTGAGTATCTTCTTCCAAAAGTTTTAGTATTTCTGAGGAGTCTGCAACAGAAATAGCGCTTATACTGCTTCCGTTGTGAGATACTACCTTGTCAATAGAATACCTATCATCAATTGCCGGCTTAAACACTTGAACCTTTTGTTTTGCTATTTGAGCCCTCCTAATCCTCCTTATAAGCTCTTCACTTTTCCCACTGAACATCGGCCCTACTATGACTTCTATAAAACCATGATCAAGAGACCCGTATATCATAAAAACCACCCTTCTTTTAATGTCAAATTAAAAACAAAAGGTTAGAGTCTTTTTCACTCTAACCCCCAAATCATTTTTCCTCTAAATTAAACCTCTTTCTAAATCTCTCGACTCTTCCACCTGTATCCACAATCTTCTGTTGACCTGTGAAGAAAGGATGGCATTTTGAACATATTTCTACTCTAATCTCTTTCTTAGTAGAACCTGTTATAAAAGTATTTCCACAGGCACATTTCACAACAGCATCGTGATAATAGGTGGGATGTATACCTGGCTTCATATGTCTTCACCTCACTCAAGCACAAACTCATACGGTGAAATTATAACACAAGTTTCAGACAATATCAAGATTTATAAAACTGGGACCGTATCATATTCACAAACTCGGCATTTGACTTTGTCCTTATAAGCTTTTCAATAACCATCTCTGTAACTTCCTGTGGGGGTAAATTAGACATGGCCTTTCTCAAAATCCACATTGCCTCAAGCTCTTCTTGCGTGAGGAGTAATTCCTCTTTTCGAGTACCAGACTTATATATATCAATAGCAGGAAATATTCTCCTTTCTTGAAGCTTTCTATCTAGGTGCAATTCCATATTGCCCGTTCCTTTAAATTCTTCGAAAATAACCTCATCCATTCGGCTCCCCGTTTCAACTAAAGCCGTCGCCAGGATGGTTAGGCTCCCTCCTTCTTCAATATTCCTCGCTGCGCCAAAAAACCTTTTAGGTGGATGCAAAGCGGCAGGATCGATTCCTCCTGACAAAGTCCTACCCGATGGAGGTGTAACTAAGTTATAAGCTCTTGCCAGTCGTGTAATGCTGTCTAACAAAATCACCACATCTCTTTTATATTCCACCAACCTCTTAGCATGTTCCAAAACCATCTCTGCAACTTTAATATGGTGCTCCGGCAATTCATCGAAGGTAGAATACACCACTTCTCCTTTTATAGACCTTTTCATATCGGTCACTTCTTCAGGCCTTTCATCTATCAGCAACACTATCAAAACTACTTCGGGATGATTTTGAGAAATACTGTTAGCAATCTGTTTTAAAAGGGTGGTCTTGCCTGCCTTAGGAGGGGCTACAATCATACCTCTTTGTCCTTTCCCGATAGGAGCAATGAGGTCTACAAGCCTCATAGAAAATTCCCTAGGAGACGTCTCCAGTCTTAACTTTTGATTGGGGAAAATAGGAGTAAGGTCATCAAAAGGAATCCTTTTTTTAGCCTTTTCCGGATCTTCGTCGTTTATAGCCTCTACATACAAAATAGCAGAGTATTTTTCTCCTTCTCTAGGAATCCGTGTAATCCCTCTTACCTTATCGCCGACCTTTAATCCGAATCTTCTTATCTGGGATTGAGAAATATATATGTCTTTAGGACCTTGAGTGAAATTTTCTACTCTTAAAAAACCAAATCCGTCAGGCAGTATATCCAAAATACCTTCTGCTACAACATCCCCTTGAGTCTGTATAAGCTCTTTTAGCGGGTCAGAAAGCTCTTTTACTACGGGTAAATTCTCTTTCACGGGAACTTGTGGCGTTTTTACACCATCGTTACTATTGTAAAATGTAGAAGCATCCTTTCCCTCGGTCACCTTTACTTCATTCATTTTTAAACTTTCCTCGATTTGTGTATCTGTTTTTCTCTCATTTTCAATTTCTCTTTCTTTCAACTTTTCAATGATTTTCTCTTTAAGTTGCTGTTTTCTATACTTCGTAATGCTTTTAATCCCCAATTCTTTTGCAATTTCCCTCAGTACCATTAAACCTAAATTTTCCAGATTGTTAATATCAATCTCCAAAAGCGCACCTCCCAAGATATAAATTTAAAAAATTCGCCTTCCAAAACTTGGGGATAACTGAGAACGGAAACTTCACGAAGAAACAAAAAAGCTGAGAAATGAAGACGTATAATCTTCTTTTATTTTATTGTTATTTTCTCAACATGTCAAGCACTTTTTTAGCGAATATATTGATATTTTTAACAGTTTATAAAAATTTTATACAATCAAATTAAAAAGCGGGAATTAAATCCCGCTTACAGTGTGTTGACAAAGTCCTTCTTTATTTAAGTGGCATTTTGTGTTAATGCTCCAGAGTTGCAAAGCGACTAAACTAAGGCTCACTTTTCGGGCTCCGGCGGGGTGCCGGCCAATTCGCCCTTCTGGCTCAGATGGCCGCTCGCTTTGCTCGCCCCGCCTTCGCTCCTCAAGTTCGCCAAGTTTAGTTACCGCTTTGGCAACAAGTCGCATTTACACACAAAATGCCACTTCTTTATTTTGTCAACAATCTGAAAGCGGGAATTAAATCCCGCTTACGCTCTCCCAGAAGATCCAAATAAAATCATCTTCTTCTTTATAACTTCCTTCATAGCATCTTTGCAAGGCCCCAGGATTTTTCTCGGGTCATAAACCTCCTTATCCTCTTCAAGAAGACTTCTTAACCTTCCTGCAAAGGCCTGCCTTATATCCGTATCTATATTTATCTTGTTAATTCCTAGACTTACCGCTCTTTTTATGGCTTCTTCCGGAACCCCTGAAGCTCCGTGTAAAACCAAAGGTATGTTCAAAAGCTCTTTTATCCTTTTAAGCCTGTCAAAATCCAGTTTTGGCTCACCTTTGTAAGGTCCATGGGCTGTACCAATAGCTATCGCTAAATAATCAACCCCTGTTTCTCTGACAAACTGCAACGCCTCTTCTGGATCAGTCATCAACGCCTCTTTTTCATCCACAGTTATGTGGTCTTCTGTACCGCCAATTTTCCCTATCTCAGCTTCTACCGAAACCCCCATACTGTGAGCAATCTCGACAATTGCTTTTGTCCTTTTTATATTTTCTTCTAGAGGAAATTTAGAAGCATCAATCATAACAGAAGTCCAGCCGTTTCTCAAACATTTCATTATGGTAGCAAAATCTGTACCATGGTCCAGGTGAAGAGCGATAGGTATCGAAGCTTTTTCAGCCAACGTCCTTACAATGGCTGAGATTGTCTCTATTCCGGCATATTTAAGCCCTGATTCGCTCACTTGGATTATTACAGGAGATCTAGTTTCCTCTGCAGCTTCCACAATAGCTTGGGTAATCTCCAAATTACTGGTATTAAAAGCCCCAACTGCATATCCTTCCTTGTGAGCTCTTTCGAGTATTTCAATCCCTGTAACCAGCATTTCCCACAACTCCTTTAGCTTATAAAAGTATTTATACCGCCATCTCTTGTTTTAAACTTTCATATACTAATTTTTTTAACTCAAGTATATCAAAGGGTTTGGAAATAAAAGATAAGTTGATTAAAGGTTGCTCTGGTTCGTCAGCGGACATAATTATCACTTTCATATTAGGGTAAAATTTTTTTATCTTGTTTATAATTTTTATCATGTCTTTTGACATAGTTAGATCAAATATTCCTACATCAGGCGCAAAATTCTCGATCTCCTGCATAAAATGAGAGACATCCGTGTAACTCCTTACTTCGTGCCCCTCCATCCTAAAAATCTCTTCTATTAAGTTGCAAACTCCCCTATTATCATCTAATACTAAAATCTTACTCATATTTGTCACCTTTAAAATCCTTTTTAAAAGCACGCACACGATTAATAATATTCTACACAAAAATTAATATTCCTCTTTCAATTTGAAAATTTCTTATCACATTTTTATAATACCATAAAAATCAACAAATTTCTATAAAATATTGCAAAAACTTATACTATAAATTTAACTCGAGTTTTTCTTTTCATTTTATCACAAAATGACTTGCAATTCAATTTTAACATATTCTTGGAAGTAATTCTCCAATAGGTCTATCTACAATGCGAGAAGTTCCGTATACAGTCTCGATTGTCACAAGATTTGTATCAGTAACTTCTCCTATTATTTCAGCTTCCCTCCCATACTCATGAGACCTCATGATTTCCAAAGCTTCTTCAGCATAATCTCTTTCTACGATAGCCACCAGTTTACCTTCATTAGCCAGATGTAAAAAATCAATACCCATGAACTCACAAGCAGACCTCACGCTTTCTTTTACAGGAAGCTTTTCCTCATATATTTTTATACCTACTTTGCTCATCTTGGAAATTTCATATAAAACCTCCGCAACCCCGCCCCTGGTTGGGTCTCTTAGGACTTTTACAGCCTTCCCCAATGTCATAAGCTTTTCAACAAGGCCATTTAAAGGAGCAACATCGGATAAAATAGAACTATCAAACTGAAGACCTTCTCTAGCGTTCATTATTGCCATGCCGTGGTCACCTATAGTTCCTGAAATTAAAACTATATCTCCCGGACGGGCATTTTTTATAGATACATCTGCTCCTTCATAAAGCATTCCTACTCCTGAAGTATTTATAAACACTCCATCTATGCTTCCCTTTTCAACTACCTTCGTATCTCCTGCCACAATATTGACCCCGGCTTCTTTAGCTGTCTCTCCCATAGACTTTACAATTTTTTTTAAATCATCTAAAGGAAACCCTTCTTCTATTATGAAAGCAGCAGTTAAAAAGAGAGGTTTTGCTCCTCTCATAGAAGCGTCATTTACAGTTCCACATATCGCAAGTCTCCCTATGTCCCCCCCAGGGAAAAAAAGGGGCTTTACTGTGAAGCTGTCAGTCGTAAATGTAAGATTACCAAAAACAAGAGCCGCATCTTCCATCGCTCTTATATACTCATTATCAAAGGCTTCAAGGAACACCTCTTCTATTAGTTTTTCCATCATCGTTCCCCCGCCACCGTGGGGCAAAAGTATTTTATCCATCCCATTCACCTCTTAAGCACCATACTTGTAAAAAGCTGCACAAGACCCCTCTGAGGAAACCATGCACGGGCCTACAGGATTATCTGGAGTACAGACTCTACCAAAAAGAGGACATTCATTTGGGTATATATGACCTTTTAGCACATCTCCACACCTACATCCTTTTATTTCGATTTCATCTCCTATAGGTTTTATATCAAACTTCAAAGCCGCATCAAAATCCCTGTACTTATCTCTTATCCTAAGACCCGATCCTTTTATCTCTCCCAGCCCTCTCCACGTACTATCACAAGGCTCAAAGATCTCGTCGATGAGCTTTTGTGCCTCTACATTTCCTTCTTTTTTTACAACCCTTTTATACTGAATTTCTATCACCGGATTTTTGTAATTTTTAAGGAGCATTATTATGCTCATCAAGATATCTTCTGCTTCAAACCCAGACACTACCCCTCCTACTCCAAATTCCCTGGGCAAAAACTCATATATCAAGCTTCCTGTAATCGCACTGACATGCCCTGGTAAGATAAAACCGTGAATATTAGAGCCCCCTAACATGAGCGCTTTCAAAGCCTCTGGCATCGTCTTGTGAAGAGAATATACGCTATAGTTTTTGATATTTCTCTCTTTTGCTTCTTTTATCGTTAAAGCAACGGTAGGAACCGTCGTTTCAAAACCTATTCCTATAAAAACAACCTCTTTTTCTGGATTATTCTCTGCATACCTCAAGGCATCTAAGGGAGAATAAAATACCCTTACCTCTTTTCCCTTAGCTCGTTCTTTCTGTAAAGAAGATTTGTTGCCGGGAACTCTTATCAAATCACCAAAAGTGGCTATTACTACCCCTTTATTTGAAAGGTCTATCACAGCATCTATTTCATTCTGCGCCGTAACACATACAGGACATCCAGGACCGGATATAAGCCTTATATTCTCCGGCAAAATCTGCCTTAATCCAAATTTTGATATGGCCATTGTATGAGAACCACATACTTCCATTATGTTAAAAGGAACTTTAGGATTTAACTTTTCAATAATTTTTTTTGCCTTTTCAACCATTTCCTTCTGCTGCATCGTTTAAAACCTCCATAAGCTCATTCCATAACTCTCTTTGCGCCTCTGCCTCTTCCTTGTCCACTATGCTTATAGCAACACCTGCATGTACCATAACATAATCTCCCACTTTAACTTCGGGAACCATTTCAATAGAAACTCTTCTTATAACTCCTCCCAGCTCTGTTTCTGCAATTTTGCCTTCAATTTTTAAAACTTTTGACGGAACTGCAATACACACTCTCTATCCCTCCAGTATTTTATTAGCAATAATAGCTTGTCCCAGTGAAAGCCCTCCATCATTACAGGGAATTTTGCTGTTGGAATACACTTCAAAGCCAGATAGCGAAAGTTTTTCCATAAGTTTCCCAAGAAGGTATCTGTTTTGAAAGCTTCCACCGCTCAATACTACTTTATTTATTCCCGTTTCTCTTTTTGCAAGATTGACCAAGTCATGAGTAAATTTCACAACGGTGTTGTGAAATTTTGTGGATATAAGCCTTTTATCCAAATCTTTAGCATAGTCCTCGTAAATCTGCCTCAAAACAAGTTCGGGATCTATTACATACCCATCCTCTTTTAAAATTTCATAATAGTAATACTCTTCATTTTGGATAATCAAGCTTTCAAGCTCCATCGCAGCTTGCCCTTCAAACAAAACTTCTTCCCTTAAGCCAATAAGTGCCGCCACTGCATCAAAAAATCTACCCATGCTGGACACATAGGCAGTATTTATTTTTTTATCTATCTGCTTCAAAATTATGTCAAACTCTCTGGGGTCAACTTTTTCGACAAAATCCTTGTAAAAATTCATGTTGTCGAAAATAAATCCTAAAGCTGCCCTGTATATCTTCTTTATTGCCAGTTCATTCCCAGGAAGCGGCTTGTACTTTAAGTGGGCAAACCTCTCAAAATCCTTTAAATCACATACTAAAATTTCTGCTCCCCATATATTTCCATCGGTACCGTAGCCTGTACCATCATAGGCTACGCCAATTACTTTTTCATCTAACCCGTACTCTGCCATGCAACTTGCAATATGAGCATGGTGGTGCTGAACTTCAACCCTATAAAGCCCGAGGGATTGGGCGTATTGTGTTGACAAATATCCTTTGTGCATATCATGAGCTACAACTTCAGGTTCTATTCTAAAAAGCTTTTTATATCTTTCTATCTGCTCAAGATAATAATTAAAAGCCTTCTCATTGTCCAGATCTCCAATGTGATGGCTTATAAAAGCATAATGTCCCTTTGTCATGCAAAAAGTGTTTTTATAGAAACCCCCAGCAGCTAGAATACTGGTTTTTGTTTCTTTCTTTAGAAGAATGGGTTGGGGAGCATACCCTCTAGCCCTTCTTATTATTCTTTCTGCACCCGCATTAAACGAAGTAACAGAATCGTCTATTCTGTTCACTATGTCTCTATTGTTCAAAAGAAACACATCGGCAATCCCTTTTAGCTTTTCTAAAGCTTCTTCGTTATCCTTACATATAGGTTCTTCACTTACGTTTCCACTGGTCATCACTATAGGAAAATCGATCTCCTCCATTAAGAGGTAGTGAATAGGAGCATACGGAAGCATAACACCTAAAGTATCTACGCCATCTGCTATACCTTTCGCAAGATTTTCACCTTTTTTCTTTAAAAGCACAATAGGTCTTCTCTGGCTCAAAAGGAGTTTCTCTTCTGCTGAAGAAACTATACAGTATTTCTTGACTTCCTCGATATCCCTCATCATGAGAGCAAAGGGCTTACCATACCTTTTCTTTCGCTCTCTTAAAGTAGCAACAGCCTTGTCATCCAGTGCATTAACTGCCAGATGAAAGCCGCCAATTCCCTTGATCGCAACAATTTTGCCCTCTCTTAAAGCTTTTGCAACGCATTTTATCTCATCATCGAAGCATTTTTCCCCAACAAAAGAAAGCGTAGGACCGCACTCAAAACACGCAACAGGTTGGGCATGAAACCTCCGGTCATGAGGGTCATGATATTCCCTACTGCACTTCTCACACATAGGAAAAACTTTCATGGAAGTTCTCGACCTATCATAAGGAATATCTTCAACTATAGAAAACCTCGGTCCACAATTGGTACAGTTTATAAAAGGATACCTATACCTTCTATCTTTCGGGTCTTTTAGTTCTTTTAAGCAGTCCTCACATACTCCCATGTCAGGAGAGATAGGAACAAAACCTTCGTCTTCTTTGCTTTCCAGAATCTTAAAGGTTTTATATCCCTTCACATTTTTTCTCTTAACCTTTATCTCGTCAATAACAGCAAGAGAAGGCGGATTTTCCTTTATCTCTTTTATAAAAGCTTCTATATCCTCTTCTTTCCCTTCTACTTCAATGTAAAGACCGGAGGAATTGTTATAAACTATCCCTCTTAAATTGTATTTTTGGGCAATATTAAAGACAAAAGGGCGAAAACCTACGCCCTGTACAATACCAAATATATTTATTTCCCTTGCCTGAATTTGTGATACTCTTCTTCTAACCATTTTGCAAATTCACCAAATCCTTCCCCTGTCCTCGCTGATACCTCAAAGATAGGAGCATCTTGATTTAATGCTCTCACACCATCATAGAAAAATTTTCTATCGAATTCAAAGTAGGGAAGCATATCAATCTTATTAAGCACCACAGCCTTTGCTTTGCTGAAAAGAGCTGGATATTTGTACGGCTTATCATCCCCTTCTGGAACATTGGCCATGGCAAGTTTAAAATCTTCCCCTAATTCAAAAGCAGAAGGGCATATTAAATTCCCAACATTTTCGATAAAAACTATGCCATTGTCAAAGTTTAAAGCTTGAAGAGCTTTATTAACTGATGCCGCGTTTAAGTGGCAAGCTCCTCCCGTATTTATCTGTACAACGGGAATATTCCTTTCAGCCATTTTTCTTGCATCGATGTCTGATGTAACATCCCCTTCGATTACTGCACAAGGAACTTTTATATGCTCTATTGCTTTTATTATAAAGCTGGTCTTACCCGCACCTGGTGAACCTATTAAATTTACCATTAAAATATTTCTCTCGTCCTTAATAGCCTTATTTTCAGAAGCTATATTTTTATTTGTCTCCAAAACATCTCTTATTATTACTATTTCCTCCATAGCTACTCCACCTCTATACTTTCAATGTAAAATTCTTTCCCCCTTTTATCTACCAGTACTCCCTGTCCTCCACATACCGGACACTTAAAGGTGAAATTAGACCTTTCAAAAATGTTACCGCACTCGGTACACTTGAACTGAGCCCTTACTATCTTAAAATCCAACTCAGCACCTTCTGCAACAGTGTTCTCTGTAAGTATATCAAAATAAAACTTGACACTTTCACTTTCTATGCCAGTCAGTTCTCCTATTACGACTGTGACTTTTGTGACCCTTTTTACATTTCTTTTTTCTGCTTCTTCTACAAGCATGTCAACCAAACCCTGAGTCACAGACAGCTCATGCACTTTATATTCCTTCCTTCTCCTCTTTTTCAGATGAAGTTTTCATCTCTTTTTTCTGAACTATTACATATTTTTCGTGAGCAATAGGCCTGTATTCCTTTAGCATGACTAACGACTTAGTGGGGCAAGCATCCACACAAGCCCCACAAACTATGCAAGCGAAGGGCTCAAACTTCCATGTACCGTTCTTCCTGTCTACTTCTATGCAATTAGAAGGACACACTCTCTGGCATATACCACAAAGAATGCACTTTTCTATGTCGTTTTCTATATGTCCTCTTGTCCCTTCAAAAGGTTCCCTTTTCTCAAAGGGGTACTTTCTTGTAGCAGGCTTATGGGTCAGATTATACACCACATTTTTTAACATGGAAAGCATTCTTCTTCCCTACCTTTCTGTACAGCTGATACATGGGTCGATAGTCAAAACTAAAACAGGCACATCTGCCAAAGTACAGCCTGGTAGCATGTGCAAAAGCGGAGCCAAATTCGCGAAAGTGGGGGTCCTTATTCTCAATCTATCCAGATACTTGCCTCCATTTGATTTAATATAGTAAAACACTTCTCCCCTAGGCTGTTCAGCCCTTTCTATAACCTCTCCCGCCGGTAAATTTGGCTTTACTTTAACGCTTATTTCCCCTTCCGGCATCTTGCTTATAGCCTGCCTCACAAGGTCAATAGACTGGAACATCTCTCTTAACCTGACAAGAGTCCTTGCATAGGTATCGCCATCCTTTTCAACAACTGGCTCAAAGTCCAGATACTTATAAGCAGCATACCCCAAGGTTCTAGTATCTATTGCAACACCACTTCCCCTAAGGGTAGGGCCTACTGCGCCTAACATATAAGCTTCTTCTTTTGAAAGAACGCCTATCCCAACAGTCCTCTTTTTCAAAGTGTAGTTATCTCTTACTATCTTTTCAATCTCTTTTAGCCCTTCCTCTACCTCTTTAAGCTGGGCAAGCACCCATTTGGCCTGCTCACTGTCAATGTCTCTTCTCACACCGCCTACAATATTGACAGAAATCACAACTCTATTGCCAGCCGTAGCCTCCAATATGTCCATTACTTTTTCCCTTATTCTCCAGGAAAGCATGAATAAATTCTCGAAGCCAAAGGCGTCCGCTAAAAGCCCAAACCATAAAAGGTGGCTGTGAATTCTGTGGATTTCAGCCCAAATAACCCTCAAAAACTTGGCCCTTTCAGGAACATCGATGCCAATCAACTTTTCAACAGCTTGACAGTAAGTCTCTCCATGTATGGCACTGCAAATACCGCATATGTGGTCAACCACATACACCATTTGATTGAAATCTCTTTTCTTTACAAGAAGTTCAAGCCCTCTGTGGACATATCCAAAAGCAGGATACGCTTCTACTACTTTTTCATCTTCCACTATCAATCTAAGATGTATAGGCTCCGGCAAAACAGGATGCTGTGGCCCAAAAGGTATTGTGCTCTTCTCACTCATTCTTATCACCTTTGTCCCTTCTCATAATTTCTATACTAGCTTGAGGAGATATTGGAGCAAATTCTCCCAAAAACAAAAGCCCCTGAAAATCTAAAGCCAAATTCTTAAACCTCAAGCCAAACATCTCATGTATCTCATTTTCAACTGGTATTGCGGCAAAGTACACTTTTGAAATACTTGGCACCTCTTCTTCAGGAGAAACATAGGTATGAAAACTGTCAAGTTCACTGTCTTTCTCAAAAGTGTAAATTATCCTGAACTTCCCATCTTCCTCAAGACATGTCTCCGTAACAAACCTATAACCATTGTCATAATAATATTTTGCCTCTTTTTCAACATCTTCTAACTTTACTTCCCTTGTCCTAATCATTTTAACACCTCTTCAGCCTTACCCATTTTTTTGTATTTTTCTTTTAAAATTTCCGTAGCCTTATAAAGACCATCTATTATGGCTTCTGGCTTAGCCGGACAGCCAGGCACATAAACGTCGACCGGGATTACTTTGTCAACCCCTCCTAAAACATTGTAAGTGTCTCTAAAAACTCCTCCTGTCGCCGCACAAACCCCAACTGCTACTACCACTTTAGGCTCTGGCATTTGCTCATATATGTTTTTTAGCACATCTTTATTCCTTGTGTTTACAGAACCAGTAACAACTAAAATATCTGCATGTTTAGGATTGCCCACATTAACCATCCCGAATCTCTCCATATCGTAGAGTGGAGTCATGCAGGCCAGAATTTCAATGTCACAGCCGTTGCAGCTGCTGGCATTGTAGTGTAAAACCCATGGAGATTTTTTGAAAGATTTCTCTATAAATTCCTTTAAACCCATACCAATCATCTCCTAAAATAGATATAAGCTATATTTGCAATAGTAAAGAGTATCGTTATGCTCCAGCTGAAAGCTAGCATCCACTTTACCGTCATTCTAGCAGTAATATTATCGAGTACTATGTCTAAGAAGTAGGTTAGTAAAGCTATTAAAGCACCTATAAGCAAGTTTTCAGACCATAATATAGCTATCATCATGAGTATAAGGACCATCTCGTACCAATCGGCAATGTGTATTAGCGCAAGATAAGGTCCCGAATAATCCGTTAGAATACCTCTTACCAGCTCTTGATGAGCATGTTCTGATGTCGAAAGGTCAAAAGGAGATTTTTTAAGCTTTATTGTCAAAACAAGAGCTAAAAGTATAAACATAAAAGGTACATCCAAAAGGAGTCTGCCATGCTCCATTATCTTGCCTATGTTAAAACTTCCTGTCGCATTATACAATACTATGACAAAAAGTATAAGCATAGGCTCATACGCTAACATCTGCATAAGCTCCCTTTGAGCTCCTACTTGACTGTAAGGCGATTTTGTAGAAAGAGCTCCTGCTATATAAAACACTAAACCTGCCGACATCACAAACAAAATCATCAAGAGATCTGCCTTTATCACAAAAAGTCCTACTGATAACATTGCCGTTAAAAGATACATGTATGCAGAGAAAACCTGGAAATTATTTACGAGTATTTTCTGTTTGTACAACAGTTTAATTATATCGTAAAAAGGCTGCCATATGGGAGGCCCATATCTTCCCTGTATAAAGGCAGTGAGTTTTCTGTCGATACCGCTTAAAAAACCGCCTACTATGGGAGTCAAAATTAAAGCTATGATGAATATAATCACGTCTTTAATCATAAAACAGCACCTCCCAGAATAACCGCAATCAAAACAACAGACACGTAGTTGAAGTATTTTGTCAGATCTTTTTCAGTAGCAAAACTGGTCAAATAGTAATTTTTAACATCATAGCTCTTCTCTTCTAAATAGTTGAGTCCTGCATTGTAAGGTGTCACTTTTACAACCTCTCTATAGGACTTGCTTAAAGACATCAATCCAAGGATTACACCCAAAATTATTGTCAAGAAAATCGGGTAGACCATGAAACCGCCAAAGGAAGTATACAAAGTCCCCTTTGCAGCCTTAAGCGCCACATCCATCTTCATATTCACGATCTGGGGCATCACCAGCATGTTATAAAGGCTTCCAATCATAAGGCTCAAAAACACTGCTAAACCTGCCAGACCATAAAGTGATATTCCCACTGGCGCTTCCATTTTTTCCTGTTCTTTCTTTGTAAAGTAGGTACCTGAAAGGATATTACCTATCCACCGAGTATAGTAAAGCACCGTAAGAGCACTTCCTATAGCTAATATAATCGAGATGGCTATACTGCCTGCGGCTACTTCTAAAATGAGCCACTTTGACACAAGCATTCCAAAGGGGGCCGCCATAAGAGTCAGTATACCCACAAAAGTTATAGAAGTAGTAACTGGCATTTTATTTATCAAACCTTTCATATCTTCTATGTCTCTGCTTCCGATATGTTGCTCAATAGTTCCAACGCTCAAGAAAAGGAGTGCTTTGGATATAGCGTGGAATATGAGCAAAAGTATCGCCGCAGCAATAGCACTGGAAGTATTTATTCCTATGCTAGCAATCATAAGCCCCAAATTAGAAATTGTAGAATATGCCAAAATCCTTTTTGCATTGCTCTGACTCACCGCCAAAAATGCTGTGGCTAAAAAGGTAAAAGCTCCGTATAAAGCTATAAAATCGCTGAGCAATGTCCCTTTGAAAAGTGGTGAAAATCTGAGTAAAACATATATACCCGCCTTAACCATCGTACTAGAATGCAAAAGAGCAGACACAGGCGTAGGTGCCACCATCGCCCCTAAAAGCCAACTTTGGAAAGGCATCTGTGCTGACTTTGTAAATGCCGCAAAAGCTATGAAAAACATGGGGAGAAGTATATAAGTTGCCTCCTTGATTTTTAAAACCTCTGCCAGGGATATGGTACCGTAGTCTGCGTATATCAACATTATCCCTAAAAGCAGTGCAAATCCACCCATCATATTTATCCACAAAGCTCTTGCCGCATTTCTGATGGCTTCTTCAGTTTGGTCATGCCCTATGAGCAAGAAGGAAGAAAGTGTGGTAACTTCCCAGAAGAAGTACATCCACATCAGGTTATTTGAAAATACAAGTCCGTTCATTGCTCCTAAAAATACCAGTATTATCGCAAAAAATCTAGGCTGTCTAGTAGGAGATACGTGAAGGTGTTCCTCATGGTGGTCCATATAACTAAAAGCATAAAGCGCAATCAATGAACCCACAATTGAAATAATCAAGTTCATTATGATGGCTAACTCGTCAACAAAAAACATCTCCATCTCGTGTTCTTTTAACATAAAAAACTCAAAATAAATGAGGGGTACAAGCTGTAATACCGCAAAAAACGTGGCTTTCCATTCCTTGATTTTGAAGGAAATGTAGATCACATAAAGCAAAAGAACAAAATCCGCTATCTTAATAGCCACGTCCAGCATTTCATAATATCTCGGCACGGTAAACATGTCTGGAACTTTCAGCATTCCCAACATCATAAGGGAGGATAAAACGATTACAGTTAAGACTACAGCAATAAAACCTTTTCTGAGAATAGATTGTCTCAAAAAGAGTACCACTATTCCAGCCACAATAGGAAACAAAATGCTCAATAAAAGCAGACTCGAATGCATACAAACACCTCACCTATTCTTACACATTGTATACAAGCTTCTAATTAATTGATAAACCTTCTACAATGATTATAAAGTTTTAAAACCATGAAGTCAATAATAAAAAGAATTTTTATCACAAAATAATTGTTATTATTTTAACAAACTCTTGTAAAAATGAGGCTATTTGTGAAGAAATAGCTCACCTCATGCTGAAACCTCTTCTAAAACTCCTTTTCTACTTAAAATTTCCCTCAATTTATCTCCCGAAATTGTCTCTTCTCTCTTTAAAATTTCGGCTACTTCTTTAAGTTTTTCAATATTTTCTTTCAAAATTTTTGTCACCTCTTCCTCTAAATCTTTGACAATCCTATTGATTTCATCGCTTACTTTTTCTTTCGATATATCCTCCTTACTCACAACTCCTAGGTTAGAAAGCCCTGTAAACACGATTTTTTTTGCAATATCCACCGCCTGTTCGAAATCATTAGCAGATCCTGTACTTCTTCCTCCCAAAAGCAATACCTCAGCCACCGTACCACCTAATGCCACCATTATATTCTTTTCAAGCTCTTCCTTTGTATATATAAGCAGATCATCCTTTTCTTTTTGCCTGACAAAACCAAGGGCCCTACCTCTTGGAACAATGGTCACCACGGCGACGGAACCGGGATTTATTTTCTCGCCTACTATAGCATGCCCCGCTTCATGCACCGCAATCCTGTAAATTTCTTCTTCAGAAGGCTTTCTATCAATCCTTTCACCCAATATTACTTTATCTATCGCTTCTTTAAAATGCCTCTGAGATATAAAGGAAGATCCTTCTCTCAAAGCAAGTATAGCAGCTTCATTACATAAATTTTCTAAATGGGCCCCTGAAAATCCAAAAGTACTTTCTGCGATCTCCTCCAAATTGACATCTTCTCCTAATGGTTTATTTTTCGTATGGATTTTCAAAATTTGAAGCCTACCGTTTTTATCAGGCAGATCCACCAACACCTGTCTGTCAAAACGCCCGGGCCTTAAAAGCGCAGGGTCCAGAAGGTCTGGTCTATTAGTGGCTCCTATGACAAGTATATTGACCTCTTCCTCTTCCTTTATTCCATCCATCTCAACTAAAAGCTGGTTTAAAGTCTGGTCATACTCATGGTGACTCTCATGAGCACCTCTTTTTGTCCCCAAAATGTCGATTTCGTCAATAAAAATTATGGCGCTGTTTTTCCCTTCTTTTTTGGCTAAATTCCTCGCCCTTTCGAAAAGATGTCTCACCCTTTGGGCTCCAACTCCTGCATACATCTCTATAAATTCGCTTCCGGAAGTGGCTATAAAACTGGAATTAGTGTACTTCGCAGCAGCTTTAGCAAGCAATGTTTTCCCTGTGCCTGGAGGTCCAACGAGCAATATCCCCTTTATAGGGCGTATCCCCATTTGAGCGATTTTTTCTCTGTTTACAACAAAATCCAAAGCCTCCTTCAGTTCAGAAATGGCTGTATTCTGGCCTCCGATATCCTCAAATGAAACTTCGGAACTTGGGTTTATAATGCTTTTACCAGTTTTATAAAACCCTTTATTTTCCATGATGTAGCTCAAAAGCAAGAAGGCACCTATCAAAAATACAACCGGCGCCACATTGATACCTAAAAGAGCAGCGAAAATCGTAAAAGCAATAGCTATCCCCAGCAAAATCTCTTTTACCATAGCATTTCCCCCTTCAGTCATAAAAAAGTTACCTTGGTATTACCTTATAAAGATAATGAATACCATCTCTCAAATCAATGTAAATACCATATTGATCTATATAGACACGAGAAACTATCCCCGTTCTAATCGAGAGATCATTAACAAAATTTTGTAACTTAAGGTAATCTCCCTTTTGAAGAGCTTCATATACTGCAAATTGAAGGTCATAGTAAACATTATTAAGCTTTTCATTAGGATTGTCAAGAATAAAAAAATTTATCTTAACAGGGTACTTTTGTACTGCCTCCTGTATTTCTTTGTAGGTTTGCATCAAATTTTCGACCCTATCCAATCTAATTTTGACATCGTAAGCCTTATCGCCGGCAGTAATTGTTACATCTTTAACAAATTTTATTGACTTTAAATCCTTTGCAATCTTTTCAGGAATCAGCTTATGTTGATACGTTTGAAAACCTATAAACAATCCTCCAAAAACCACTGCAAAGGTCAATATTACAACATGCCATTTTATCCCTCTCAACAACCGTCTCACTCCTCTGAAGATATATTTGTATTATATCATAGAAGATATACCAAGACAATATTTAAAAATTGCCTTTATCATTTTGTTTTTTTTGTAAAAAGTGCTACAATGAAAAGGGAGGTAATTTTATCATGAGGATAGCTGCTACAATTACAGAAAAAGGATATATTGAAAAGCTGCCAGATGGACCCCATATAGTCATTTTTGACACAGAAAAAAATCAAACGGAAAAATACGACAACCCGGGATACCATTTGGAAGAAAACAGGCGAAGTACAATAGTAGATTTTCTATTTGAAAAAAACGTGGATGTAGTAATAACTATACCGGAAGCTTTTTGCAGCATCTCCTATGAAAAAGCAAGGTAAAAGGGCTTAAAATTTATAAGACTTAAAAAAAGCATGCCTTACGAAGAAGTCGTAAAAGATTTATCCTCTCATTTAGAAAAATTGACAGATAGTATACCTGAAGATGAGCTTTACAGAAATATACAAAAATCTTAATAAATTCTTTATAAGTCGCCTATTTATAAAAACCTATATTAATTTAAGTGGCATTTTGTGCTAATGCTTATGAATCGCATTTACACACAAAATGCCACTTTTTCATTTCATCAACAAACTAAAAACCCATCACTTTAAGAACTCTTTTTCATGCCTTAAGGGCCTTACCTTCTCTACAATTTTTTCTGCTAGCTCAATATATATTGCTCCTTCTTCAGTATCATCAAGAGCAGGCGGAATACCCTCATCGCTTAACTCCCTTATTTTTACCACTATCGGAATCCTCGCCAGTATCTCTGTCTGCAAAGACTCTGCCAGCTTTTCTGTCTCTCCCTCTCCAAAAATGTGGTACCTTTCTCCACATTTAGGGCACTCAAAATAAGACATATTTTCTACAATACCTACGACCTCTACATTGACCTTTTTGGCCATATGTCCTATTCTCCCTGCAACATGGGAGGCAGAAGCTTGGGGAGTAGTGACAAGAATAAATTTAGCCTCTGGTAATTTTTGCATAACGGTGAGAGGTATGTCTCCCGTCCCCGGCGGCAGGTCTAAAACTAGATAATCTAAGTCTCCCCATACAACGTCGGTGAAAAATTGATCTATTACGCCAGTCAAAAGGGGCCCCCTCCATATTAGAGGCGTATCTTCATCAACAAAATTCCCCATAGATATGATTTTTAATCCAAATCTTTCAATAGGCAAAACCGTATGCTCGTCCAAAGCATATGGTTTCTCTCCTACGATGCCCAAAAGCCTTGGTACGCTGGAACCCAAAATATCAGCATCCAAAAGCCCCACCTCAAAACCCAGCCTTGAAAGTCCAACAGCCAAATTTACTGCAACGGTTGATTTCCCCACACCTCCCTTTCCACTACCTACCACTATGACTCTAGTATTCTCAAAAAGGTTTTTCTTTTCTTCTTTGAGCCTTCTTGCTAAATCCTGCCTTTCCTCCTCCGTCATGGCTCCAATATTTACTACCACTTCTGAAACTCCTTCTATTTTTGATATCTCTTTGATAGCATTGTTTTTTATCTGGTCACGAAGAGGACAGCCTTTTACAGTCAAATTTATATCAACAGTAACCTTATCCCCTTCTATTTCAATATTTTTAACCATTCCCAAATCTACCACATTTCTTCTAAGTTCCGGGTCATACACTTTTTTTAGCGCGGACAATACTTGTTCTCTTGTAATCAATTTTATACCCCCTATTGGTACTTTTTTGTTGACAATTATATTATAATATATAATCATTACTAATAGAATACCCCCAAAAATTTTCTTCCATTCGAATAATATAGTGGGGTGGTTGATTTGGACATAAATGAAAGAGTGTACATAGCTAAAAAAGACCCCTCTGAAAGAGAAAAGCTGATAGAAGAATATACCCCTTTTGTAATAAAGCAGGTCGCCTACTTCACAAATAAATATATTGAAGAAGAAAATAGCGATGAATTGAGTATTGGTCTACTAGCTTTTAATGAAGCAATAGACAGCTATGACATCTCAAAAGGTTCCTTTTTAAATTTTTCCAGCTTAATCATAAAAAGACGAGTAATTGATTATTTGCGTCAAAATCAAAATACTTACTATCCTCTCGATGCATACCAAGAAAAAGAAATAGACCTTGAATTTGAAAACAGAAAACTTGAGATTATATCTTTTGAAACATTGTTAAGACTTTATGACATTGAAATAAAAGACCTGGTAAAGCATTCTCCAAAACATAAGGAAACTAGAAAACTCGCTTTAAAAATTGCTCGCACAATATGTGAAAATGAACATCTTCTGACATATCTCAAAAAGACGAAAACCTTACCCGTAAAAGAATTAATAGACCTCTTGAAAATAAGTCGTAAATCCATTGAAAAGTATAGAAAATATATAATAGCTCTTGTCATAATACTTTCCGAAGACCTGCCTATCCTCAAAGAATACATAAACTTTGAAAGCGAGGTGGCGAAAACGTGAAAGCCATAGTAATAAAAAAAGAACGGAACAAAGCATATCTTTTGACAGAAGAGGGACAGTTCATAACCTCTAAAAAATTCCAAAAAGCAGAAGTAGGTGAAACAGTAGAAATAGTTTCTACCTCAATCGTTTCTCCCTCCATGGTAAAACTTTTATTAGCCGCCTCTATAATAATAGCTCTTATTGCATCCTTGCTAACCTTTAAAGCTTCAGAAGTATACGCATATGTCTACATGAAAAATCCCAATATAAAAGCAGCTATCGACAAAAATGGAAAAATTATTTCTATTACACCAATGGATGACGAATCCAAAAAAATTTTGAATAAAATATCCTATAAAGGATTAGATATTTCGACTTTTATACAAAAAACCATAGAAGAGTCAGAAAAAATGGGGTTTTTGCAAGAAAATGATAAAATAGTCATCACCACAATACCTATAAAAGATACAAAAAATGTAAACGAGGTAGAAAAAAAGGTAAAAGAGGCTGTACAGAACATTCAAAAATCTCAAAAAGCTTTAAAGTTTGAAATCAATGAAAAAGAAACAAAAGAACAGTTAAAAGAAAATAAAGATAAAAAGCAAATAAAAAATTCTGACCTTCCCGTCAAAATAACCAACACAGCACCTGAAGACAAACAGAAAAAAAATGAAGAAAAACAGAAGATAAAGATAGAAAAACCTGCAAAAGTAACTATCCCTGATAAAGAACTTCAAGAGAAAAATGAGAAAAAAACTCAAGAAAAAATTAAAGACAAACAAAAGAACAAATCGGAAGATGAAGACAATGAACATCAAAATGAAAATAAAGCGAAAAAGGATAAGAAAAATAATGATTAAAGAGGTGAAAAACCATGTCAAAATACTTAAAAATCCTTGTGTTCACCATGGTAGTATCTCTTATCTTCCCCGTATTTGGCTTTGCAAAAGTTCAGCCTTCTTTCTCCTTTGATGACATAAAGGAGTATCAATGGGCAATAAAAGCAGTTGAAAAAATGCACGCCAAAGGCGTAATAAAAGGAGTAGGGGATAAGAAATTTGCTCCCTCAAAGCCGGTCACCCATTTGGAAGCCCTTGCCCTTATTCTGCGCACTTTGGGATATGAAGGAAAAACAGCAACACTTCCCAAAGAATATAAAGGCAACATACCATCGTGGGGAAAAGATTTTATAGGATTAGCCTATGAAAAAGGGTTATTGACTACAGAGGACTTAAAAACTTTTAACCCGAATAAAGATGCAAAAAGATATGAAATAGCAAAATATCTGATAAGGGCTCTGGGATTTGAAAAGGAAGCAATGCTTAATATGGATAAGGACCTTCCTTATAAAGATTGGAAAGCTGTTCCAAAGAGTGCAAAAGGATACATGTACATTGCTGTCAAGGAAGGCCTAATCGTAGGCGATGGCAAAAATTTGAAGCCAAATGACCCTGTAAAAAGAATAGAAATGGCTGTAATACTAGAAAGGCTGGACGAAAAAATAGGAAAAGATGCTTATTCTGGCAAAGAAGTTATAGGCACGGTATATCAAGTAGACCAGAATTCAATTACAGTAAAGGTAGGAACTACACTTAAAACCTATACTGTGATTAAAAATGCTCCTGTATTTGATGGAAATGAATATCTGACAATTAACTCTTTAAAAGAGGGCTATAGAGTGAGATTGATATTAGATGAAAAAAACAATATAATATTCATAGAGATATTAGACAAAAATGGTGAGGAAGTGATTGCCATTCAATTAGAGAAGCCTTCACCTATTCCGCAAAGCATTTTAAACATTATTGAAACCATAAAAGAGACCCAAAGCGTGAAACTAGTAGAAGATAATGGCATCTATTATTTAATTGCAACACGCGGTATGATGCGAACTGGCGGCTACAGCATCTTTATAGACAAGGCAGAGATAATAAAAGACGCCGGTAAAACTGTCCTTAAGGTAGAGATAAAATATCAAAATCCCCCTGAAAATGCTATTGTTACTCAGGTAATTACCTACCCTTATGACGTAAAGATGTTTAAATACGAAGGAAAAATCGACAAAATAGATACTTCCATAAAATATTCCATAGCTCCTTAGAAAAGGGCTGTAGTTTGTTGACAAAATTTTTTCTTAATTTAAGTGGCATTTTGTGTTAAAGCTTGTAAGCCACATTTACGCACAAAATGCCACTTCGTTTTTTGTCAACATGCATTAAGCTCTTAGAAAAAGGCTAAATTTTTGATAAAAATTTTGTGGAAATAGCCGATTGATTAAATCGTTTAATTGATGTACTATGGTTACTAGATTGAAAGGGGAGGAATTACATATGAAAGAAATAAAAGTAAAACTTACTACTATCGAAAGTGTAAAGCGGTTTGTAGAAAAAACTTCAAAATATCCATTTGAAATTGACGTAGTTTCTGGAAGATATGTAATTGATGCCAAATCCATAATGGGGCTTTTTAGCTTAAATTTAGAACATACACTCACAGTCGTAGCTCACACTGACAACCAAGAAGAACTAAAAAAATTAGAAGAGGATTTAAAGGAATTTTCAGTACAAAACTAAAAAAGGGGGATAACCCCTTTTTAATGTATTATAGGCGGTGGAGTTGGCTCTATAGGCACTGCAATTTGGCCCGTTTTTGCATCTATGTGCATAAGCCAATAGCCTTCATCTTTCGGACCTCTAAAGCCTTCTTTAACCGGTTTCCATACTACAAAACCTGTCATACCAGCAAAAGGTTGATCAGAAAGGGTAAAAAAGCCTGGCATCCCGTAAACTATGTACTTTAAATCCCCTTTTTCATCTTTTACAAAACCAACAAGATAGTGATCAAAGCTTCCCTCTTTGTAACCAGTCTTTACCTTCCACCACCTGTAACCTTCCAGATTCCTTTCAAAGGGTTGTATTTCTTCTAAGAAATTTACTATGTTGTTTACATATTCTTTTAAGTATTTTATATAATCGACCTCTTCCGATATAGTTTCCCCTTCATCTTTTTTTACTTCTAATACTTCTTTACTAACTTCAACTTCTTTATCTTCTCCAATTTCTTTG
This sequence comes from Caldanaerobacter sp., assembly GCF_049701115.1. NCBI lineage: Bacteria > Bacillati > Bacillota > Clostridia > Thermoanaerobacterales > Thermoanaerobacteraceae > Caldanaerobacter > Caldanaerobacter sp. The sequence goes on from NZ_JBNATX010000002.1 coordinate 152,287, forward strand.
TAATCAATTTCCGAATCTGGGAAAACCTTAACTTCTTTACCCTCAATTGTTCCCTCTTCATGGGTTTCATTTTCTTCAATCCCCTTTTTGATCAAATGTTTCCTATAGGCACTCTTCCAGCTGGAGTTTTTCCTGTTGATTTGTGAAGCAAGGGGCACTAAAAATTTTTCTCCATCATATGCCTCCACCAGAATAACAGCAAACTCCTCCCATTTAATTCCACTACCTTTTACATCTTCCACTTCAAAGGACCACTCCCCTCCACCTCTCCCCTTGTCATCTACTTTTAGTGCCCCGAAATCTACTAAAACTGTATCTCCATTTAATTTCAATAGCTTTAGGTTGTAAGAAAAAGCGGGATTCAAGTTTTGGAGAGCAGCAGTTATTCTCCCTCTATTACCTTTAAATTCTAACTTTACATACCCCGATACTTCCTTTCCCCCAAAAGAACAGCCCTTATCTTCCGGATTCAATACCACATAAGACCTTTTATATATGTTCACTGGCATTTTCAAATCCCCCTCATTTTCACTAAAATACCTCTGGCACTACATATTATGAAATGAGGGAAAATATTATTACTTTTTCGTAAGAAAGTAAAGAGCATTTGCTAAATCTGCAAACTGCTCTATTGAGAGGATTTCTCCTCTTACTTGAGGAGAAATTTTTGCTACTAGAAAAGCCTTATCTAAAATCTCTTTTGGAAATCCAAGGACTTTTAAAGAATTAGATAAAAATTTTCTCCTCTGTCCAAAAGCGGCTCTAACCACATTAGAAAAGAGTTTTTCATCCTTTACATCTACCAATGGCTTGTCATATATTTTTAATTTCAAAAGAGTAGACTCTACTTTTGGAGGAGGAACAAAGACCTTCGGCGAAAGATTAAACAGTATCTCTGGTTTGGCTTTGAAATTTACAAAAATAGTAAGCATCCCATAATCCTTCGTACCGGGCTTAGCGCATATTCTCTCTGCTACTTCTTTCTGAACGAGTATAGTCATCTCTTTTACTAATTTGCATTCAATCATTTTCATTATTATAGGGGAAGTTATGTAATAAGGGAGGTTAGCCACTACTTTAAAAGGCTTCCCTTCAAAATGCTCTTCGGAAACCTTATAAAGGTCTACTTCAAGTATATCCTCATTTATTATGACCAGGTTTTCATACATTTTCAATTTTTCTTTTGTCAATTCAAATAATTCCTTATCTATCTCGAAAGATACTACTTTTTTAACCTTTCTTGCAAGCTCTTCCGTTAAGCCTCCGTGGCCGGTACCCACTTCTAAAACAAAATCCTGCTCTCCTACCCCTGAAGCTTTTACAATTTTAGAAAGCAGATTTCTGTCAAATATGAAATTTTGTCCCCATTTCTTCTTTGCCTTCATATCTCCACCTCAAAAAATTAGGCAGGGGAATCCCTGCCTTATTGAAGAATGTAGACTTTGACGTATCTCCTACCCCAATTCCTAACTTCTTCTCGAGTAGGGAAATACACGTCAATTCGATTGCCCTTTATAGCCCCTCCAGTATCAGCTGCAATGCAAAAACCATATCCTTCCACGTATAATCTTGTTCCCAATGGTATGACCCTGGGGTCCACAGCGACTACTCCCCTTTTAGCCACCATCCCACTCGCCGTAATGCCATAATCGGGGTCTCCAGGTCTTTTACCCGTACTCTCTTCACTGCTATCATAAGCTGTTGCTAGCATTGTCTTGACTTCCCTGTATCTTATTACTTCTCCTCTAGAAGTAGTAAAAACCCCTATGGTCCCGACGCGCACAATTTGGGGAACGGGGTTTTTTATCACTTTTTCCTCTATTACGTTTCTCGCCACTTCTTTCCCATTTTCATATGTTACCTTAATGAATCTTAGCTTTTTCCCCATTTCCCCTTGCTGTGCTATTCTGGTCTGGCCCCTTTCCATAGTATAGTCTTTTTCTGTCTTTGTATCATAAGGTATGTCTATTTCTTCAGTTATGACCTTTTCTGTAACTTTCGTTATGTCGATATACATGTAAGCGAACACCGGAGTATCCAAATCCATATTGATTTTATCTTGTGGCCCCAGTATTATCCCTTTTTCAAAAAGCAAGTCTTTTATCGTGGAAGCTGCTGAATATACATTTTCAAGTTTGCCACCAATATTTAACGTAACAGGTACTGCTCTTTTGATTGTAACTGTCATTCCATTTTTAAGCGGTGTATCAAGCGAAGGCATAACTACATCTTCTTGTCTAAGTTCAATCCCTTTTTCCTTAAGCAAATCTCCAACCGTAGACGCAAATGTAGTTACAACTGTTTTTCTATTCTCATCCTGAAGGGTTATTTGCTTCCTCAAATTCCCATAGGCCAAAATGCCAAAGGCCCCAAAAGCGACTGCTACCAGTGTTACAAGGGCAACCGGCTTAAGTCGCCTTCTAAGGTCATCTGTCTCCATCCCATACCCTCCTGTTAAAAATTTGGTTTAGGGGAGTCGTAAGTAATTTTAATTCAATTAAATCGATTTGTCAAATTTTTATACATGATTTTTCAGTTATGTAATTATTATACGCAATTTTCTCATTTTTGATACGTCAGGAGGGTAAATTAAAAAGCCTTATGGCATTTTGTGAGGTCCTCTCACATACTTCTTCATAGCTTATTTCTTTGATTTCAGCAATTTTTTGTGCAACAAACTTAACATAGCAGGGCTTGTTTCTTTTTCCTCTATAAGGCTCTGGGGTTAAATAGGGGCTATCTGTTTCAATCAAAAGCCATTCAAGAGGAGCCTCCTTTGCCACTTCTCTCACTTTTTTGGCATTCTTGAAAGTGACAGTCCCTGAAAGAGAAATATAAAAATTCATTTCTATAATTTCTTTAATCATCTGAGCATCTCCAGAATAACTGTGAAATACCCCCTTTAAATCCTTGGTCCACTCTTTTTTAAGGATAGCAAGGATATCTTGGTGTGCATCTCTATCATGAATTACAATCGGAAGTTTAAGCTTTTTGGCAAGTTGTATCTGTTTTACAAAAGCTTGAATTTGAAAATCTCTTGGAGGATCGTCATAATAATAATCCAATCCAATTTCTCCTATCGCCACCACTTTCTTCTCTAAGACTAATTTTTCTATTTCATCTATTTTATCTATCTCTTTTTTTGCATCGTGAGGGTGAATTCCTACAGTCGCATATATAAAGTCGTAGTTTTGAGCGAGCTCAATGGATTTTTTAGAAGTCAATATATTGGACCCCACATTTATCAAAAATGTGAGGTCCCTCTTACACTCCTCAATTACTTTCTCCCTGTCACTCTCATACTTTTCATCTTCAAGATGAGCGTGAGAATCTATAAGCAATTTAATCACCTCAGCTAATTTTAGATCCACTTTCTATGTCCTTGTCCACTGTTAAAAGAGCCATTTTACCTTCGTTAGTAGCAGCTAAAAGCATTCCTTGAGATTCAAGTCCCATAAGCTTTTTCGGCTGTAAGTTATATACGATTATTATCTTTTTACCTATAAGCTCTTCTGGACTGTAGTGTTTCCCTATACCTCCTACAATTTGCCTTATTTCATCTCCGACTTTAAGCTTCATTTTTATAAGCTTGTCTGAACCCTCTACTTTTTCTGCTTCCAGGACCTCGGCAACTCTTAATTGAATTTTTGAAAAATCTTCTATCGTAATGTAATCCATCTTTTCTTCACCCTCTTTCGCTTTTTCTTCTGGCTTATTTCCAAGGGAAGCTAACTCTTTTTCAACATCTATTCTTGGGAAAAGAATCTCTCCTCTTTTAACTTTTATCCCTTCTTTTAATAACCCAAATTTCAGGCTTTCCCATTTCGTCAAATCCTCTGGAACCCCTAATTGCTCAAACATCTTCTTAGGAGTGTTAGGCATAAAAGGAGATATCAACACACCTATAAATCTTAAGGATTCTGCAAGGTTATATAAAACAGTGGCAAGTCTGCCCTTTTTGGATTCATCCTTTGCCAGTACCCAAGGCATGGTCTCATCAATATACTTATTAGCCCTTGATACCAGTTTCCATATCTCCACTAACGCATTAGAAAACTGCAATTTGTCCATATATTCTTCTACTTTTTTAGGCAGGCCTTGAGCTAAACCTATGAGTTCCTCGTCTATTTGCTCTTTTACAGATGGACCAGGGAGTATGCCATCAAAATATTTTTCAATCATCGTAACAGTTCGACTCAAAAGATTCCCTAAGTCATTGGCTAAATCAGAATTTATCCTGTTTATTAAGGCCTCGTTTGAAAACACACCATCAGCTCCAAAAGGAACTTCCCTTAAGAGGAAATACCTGACCGCATCAACTCCATACCTTGCCACCAGCTCCTTGGGGTCTACCACATTCCCTTTGGACTTTGACATCTTTCCTCCTTCTAGAATTAGCCATCCATGCCCAAACACTTTTTTAGGAAGGGGCAGACCCAAAGCCATAAGCATAGCAGGCCATATTATAGTGTGAAATCTCACAATCTCCTTCCCAACAAGGTGCACATCGGCAGGCCAGTACTTTCTAAATTTCTCATCGTTATCCGTCATGTACCCTAAAGCAGTGATATAGTTAGAAAGGGCATCTATCCATACGTATATCACGTGCTTAGGATCAAAAGGCACTTTTATCCCCCAGTCAAATGTACTCCTTGATACAAATAAGTCCTCTAATCCCGCTTTTATGAAGTTTATCATCTCATTTCGCCTAGATTCTGGCTGTATAAAATCCGGATGCTCCTCATAGTATTTCAAAAGCTTGTCCCCATAGGCCGAAAGCCTAAAGAAATATCCTTCCTCTGTTACTCTCTCAACTGGTCTACCACAATCGGGACATTTTCCATCTACAAGCTGGCTTTCCGTCCAGAAAGATTCACAAGGGGTACAATACCATCCCTCGTATTCCCCCTTATATATATCACCTTGTTCGTAAAGCTTAGTAAATATCTTCTGCACTATTTCCTCATGGTAAGGGTCTGTGGTCCTTATGAAATGGTCGTAACTTATGTCCATTACCTTCCACAAATCTTTTATCCATTCCACTATCCCATCCACATACTCTTTTGGAGCCATTCCCTTTTCTTTCGCGATTCTTTGAATCTTTTGGCCATGTTCGTCTGTACCTGTCAAGAACATTACATCATATCCTGTCAATCTTTTAAACCTCGCCATTGCATCGGCCGCTACCGTCGTATAAGAATGACCTATATGTAGTTTGTCACTCGGATAATATATGGGGGTGGTGATATAAAAAGTCTTTTTCATCATTACCTCCTCCTCAGATCTTATGGTAATTAAATAAAAAACTCGCCTCCGGCAAGGGGCGAGATTTTCGCGGTACCACCCTTTTTCACATGAACCTCACGGTTCATGCCTCACAGAGTGCAAATAACACTCTTCCTCTTTAACGGGAGTCCCCGGTAAAGCCTACTAACCTTCGACAATACGGCTCCGGAGCCATCTTCAGAAGCCAGAACTTTATCGGTTCTCACCTTGCCCGACTCTCTGTCAAAGTCCTCGGCTTCCTACTCTTTCCTTCATTGCCTTTTCCAAATATTCTTTTATCCTTTAATATACCCTTTATAATGATTATTGTCAACACCCTTTTTTATTATTCATATCTTCTCCACCCTCATCCTTTCCTTTATAAATTCTATGGCGTCCTCTTTCGTTTTTATCTCACCGTAAAACCTGTTTTTCCTTATTTCATAAAGTATTTGCCCAAGTTTTTTCCCATCTTTTACGTCAAAGTTTAAAATTATATCCAAAGGAGAAAGTAGTGGTTTTTCCGTTTCTTTAAACTCCACATATCGCCTTAAAAGTTTTATTATAAAATTCTCATAGCGGGGAATATCCTCTACCTTACCAAAACTTAAACGGGCGGCAGTGTAATCAGCAAGAGATACTAGCAAGATACCTATCACATTATCTTTCAAATGATAAAAGAATCTGAAAAGGGTCTTATTGTTCACCCCTTCTAAATAATAATCAAGGGGTTTTTTGTGGTAAAGTATCAGTTTCTTTAAAAGATTTATCTCTTTTCTGGGAATTTTCATGCGAGTCCCCATCTTTTTTATCATTTCGGCTCCTTTTATCTCATGATTATAAAAATGAAGTCGATTTTCTATGTCTATGTAGATAGACTCCACTTTCCCTATATCGTGAAACAAAATTGCTAACTTTATGATATCCTTGACCTTATTCTCTGAAGAAAGTGGCCTTTCTAAATAATCCCTCAAGAGGTCCGTCACATCTTTGGGAAATCTCATGGTATTTATGATATTTTCATATTCCTCTACCGCCCTTATGGAATGAATCCAAGAATTTACAAGCTGATAATAGCATTTCCCTACTTCTTTAAGTCTTGCCACTTCTTCGAATATATTTTCCATCAACCCCATCTCTTCCATAATCCTTAAGTATTTGTGGGAATCCTTCTCTTTTATTATGATGAAAATCTCATTCATTATTCTTTCGGGCGCAACATTCTTTAGTAAATGAGCTTCTTCCTTTATCTTTTTTTTAGTTTCTTCTTCTATATCGAACTTGTATGTAGCAGCAAACCTAACAGCCCGCAAGGCTCTTAGCGGATCTTCGCGGAAGGTGTAGTCTGCCACATGCTTTATTTTCCTACTTTTTATGTCTTCTAACCCTCCAAAAGGGTCTATTATGTATTCAAATTCGAAATAATCCTTTAACCTTAAAGCCATAGCATTCATAGTAAAGTCTCTATGAGCCAGATCTTGCTGTATGTTTTCGCCTCTTAGATTAGTAAAATCAAGTATTTCCTCTCCTACCAGCACTCTATATGTCCCTTTTTCTGCCATAAAAGGCACTATCTTACCTCCTAATACCTCTGCAGCCAATTTTGCAACTTCTTCCGCATCACCTAAAACCGCAAAATCATAATCTTTTGCTTCTCTCCCTAGCACCCTATCTCTTATGTAACCTCCTACAATATAGACATCATAAGCTTTTTTTCCCAACTTCCTCATTAGTCTGGGTATTGTAGCCACAGAAATCCTTCCTTTCAAAAAGGAAAATTATACTTCAATTAAAAGTATAACAAAAGGGAAAAAGTATACAAGACCTAAAAAAACACATGGCTAAAAAAAACACAGGAAATGATGGCAACTACATCGGTAAAAATTCCTGAGATAACTGCATGTCTAACATTTTTCACCCCAACAGCTCCAAAATAAACTGCAAGTACATAAAAAGTGGTCTCTGTAGACCCATACATGGCAGAAGCCATTTTGCCAATGAAAGAATCTGCTCCATGAGTTTTAATGATTTCCGTAACAATTCCTAATGCTCCACTCCCCGAAAGAGGCCTTATCAATGCAAGGGGAACAAGGTCTTCGGGCATCCCAATTATTTGTGTAAAAGGCATCAAAAAATGAGCAAAAATTTCCAGTGCCCCTGAAGCCCTCAAAACTCCGACAGCGACAAGCATCGCCAAAAGAGAAGGGAAAATCCTTATAATGACATCTATCCCTTCTCTTGCTCCTTCTACAAATACTTCGTATACCTTAGCTTTTTTTATAAGCCCATAAAAAGGAACAATAACGAGGATTAATGGAACAAGCCACTGCGCAAAAATCTCTGCCATCTTCATCACTCCTTAAACATTGGAAACCTCTCCATTAAATTATTGAAAATCAGCCCCAAAAAAAGAGCTGTAGTAGTAGAAAAAATGCTCACAATAACAAAATCCGCTGGATTTTTCGATCCAAGGGAAGCTCTTATTCCTATCATCACTGCGGGAATAAGTTGAATAGAAGCAGTGTTTATAACCAAAAATCTACACATGGCATTTGAAGCACTTTCTTTTTTGTTGAGGTCCTGTAGGTATTCCATAGCCTTGATCCCAAAGGGAGTAGCGGCATTGCCAAGCCCCAACATGTTTGCTGATATATTCATGATCATCGCAGAAATAGCAGGATGTTCTTTGGGGATCTCAGGAAAAATTCTGGTAACTACAGGTTTTAATATAATAGCAACAATATCTATCAATCCGGATTTCTCTGCGATCTTCATTATCCCAAGCCAGAGAGCCATCACTCCCAAGAGTCCTATAGAGATGCTAACAGCACTTTCCGTTGAATCGATTATAGCTTTCGAAACTTCTGCTATCCTTCCGTTTGCAATTCCGACAAATGTCCCTAAAATTATCATAAAAAACCATATATAATTCATCATAAAAAAACCTCCCATATTGCCAAAAAGTCTACTATTTTTCGCTTTTTCTTCTTATCTAATAAAATTTATGTTATTATCCTAAAAAAATTCCAAAAAGGTATTGACTTATTTTTCAAAACTTGGTATTATTATAAGTGAAGTGGAACTGTCGAAATTTGTAACTCAGGAGGGGAGAAATATGTTGAAATCCACGGGTATTGTAAGAAAAGTAGACGAATTGGGAAGGGTAGTAATACCAATTGAGCTCAGGAGGACACTGAATATCGCTGAAAGAGACGCATTAGAAATCTACGTAGACGGCGAGCAGATAGTCCTCAAAAAGTATGAGCCAGCATGCATTTTCTGCGGCAATGCTGAAAATGTGATCAACTACAAAGGCAAAAATATCTGCAAAAACTGCCTTGAAGAACTCAAAAAGACTCCAATAGAATAATCGCAGAAAAATAATGGGAGGTAAATCCTCCCATTATTTTTCTTTCCTTTCTTCCTCCGGCTCTATGTGAACTGTGACATTAGAACCGGGGAATCTCTCTATTATTTCCCTTGAAACCTTGTGGGAAAGTTCATGAGCTTCTACGATATTTGCATCTCGTCTAACTCGCAAGTGAACATTAATTTCTCTCCTCTGACCAGATTTTCTTGTCTTTAACTTGTGAAAACTTGTGACTTCAGGATTTGACCTTATAATATCTTCTATTTCTCTTATCTCTTCTTCAGGAAGACTCGTATCTGTCAAGTCTTTTAAAGCCTCTTTAGTAAGGCCAAATGAAGCTTTTATAATCAAAAAAGCTACTAAAATAGCTATCAAAGGGTCTAAAATAGCTATACCCGTAAGTCTTATCACTACCAGTCCTACAGCCACTCCTAATGATGTAAAAACATCCGTTAAAAGGTGCATGGCATCAGCTTTTAGAGCTATAGAGTCCTCTCTTTTAGCAATTTTAAATAGATATAGTGAAACTATACTGTTTATAAAAGCAGCAAAAAACATCACGGCTATGCCTATTCCAAGATTTTCTACGAACGAACCTGTAATTATTCTTTTTAAAGCTTCATATATTATTAAAAGAGCCGCAAAAAAAATTAAAATAGCCTCCACAAAACCTGAAACATTTTCATATTTATCATGACCAAAAGGGTGATCTTCATCGGGAGGCTTTGACGCTTTTCTTATAGAGAAAAAGGCAATTAAACTCGCTACAAGGTCAATAAGAGAGTGAATAGCTTCTGAAATTACGCTTATAGAGTGCATCAAAACCCCTGCCACTAATTTTACAATTATCAAAAAACTATTGGAAGCGACAGATAACAAAGCCGCTTTTTCCCTTTTCATAGTGACCTCCAAATATCAATTGAAATTAATCCGTCGTAATATATTATAAAGCATTGGCATAAATTATGCAAATATTTTACATAAAAGGCATTGAAAATCATCTTCAATTATCATTTTCATCCAACGCTATCTTATAAATTTCTCTTTTGGGAATCCCTAATTCCCTTGCTACTTTTTTCACTGCTTCCCTTTTGTCCATTCCCAATCTAAGATATTCATGTAACAATTCCTTAGGATCTTCCTTCAAGAACTCAGTCTTAGCACCTTCTATCACTATTACAATCTCGCCTTTTACTTCATCCCCAATTTTTTCTAAGATTTCTTGTGCCGTTCCTCTTATAAACTCCTCGTGGATTTTTGTGAGTTCTCTTGCTACTACTACTCGTCTATTTCCTATATAGTGAGTGAGTTCTTCCAATGTCTCTTTTAAGCGATGAGGCGATTCATATATTATCGTTGTCCTCTCTTCCTTCGAAATTTTTTCTAACTGCTTCTTTCTCTCTTTTTTCTTTTTTGGCAAAAATCCTTCAAAGACAAAAGAAGAGGTATCAAGTCCTGAAGCAATAAGGGCTGTAATCGCCGCAGTAGGCCCCGGGAGAGGTACTACTCTTATTCCTTCTTTTATGGAAAGACTCACCAATTCCTCACCAGGGTCAGAAATAGAAGGGGTCCCTGCATCGCTGACCAGGGCAATGGACTTGCCATTTTTAAGTTTTTCTATAAGCTTAGGGCCCATAGCAGCTTTATTGTGTTCGTGATAACTAACAAGAGGTTTTTTTATTTCGTAATGATTCAGCAATTTTAAAGTTTGCCTTGTATCTTCTGCCGCAATGAGGTCCACCTCATTTAAAACTCTCAAAGCCCTTAAGGTTATATCTTCCAAATTACCAATAGGTGTGGGACATAAATAAAGCGTTCCATATTTCTCCATTTCTATTCCTCCTCTAGACTTTCCTTTGAATATATGGCTTTAACTTCTTCCGTATATTCTCCCGTCTTTTCGTATACAAAAAGAGGGGGAAGTACGGTCAAAGAAGGTTGTGCACCTTTTTTAGCCTCCAAAAGCAATAAATTAGGCTTGCTGTCGACATAGGGCTGAACAAATCTAAGTTTTTTAGGTTCTAGACTGTATTTTCTTAAAAAATATATAATATCTGCCAGCCTGTCGGGGCGATGTACTAAGAAAAATTTGCCACCAAACTTTAGAAGCTTATATGCTGTTTTAACAAAATCTTCAATTCCTCCATATAATTCGTACCTTGCAATATTCTCTGCCACCAGTTTTTTTTCAAATCCTGCATAAGGGGGCATGTAAGGAGGATTAGAAGTCACAATGTCAAATTTCTCATGCCCTAAAATCTTTTCTATCCCCCTCACATCCCCTTCTACTATCTTTATTCTGTCTTCTAAATGATTTACTCTTACGCTCCTTTCAGCCATATCTACCATTTCCTTTTGGATCTCGACTCCGTAAATAATGGTATCTTTCGTCTTTGCCGCTATCAAAATAGGGATTATGCCATTTCCGCAACCCAAATCCACGATTTTATCTCCTCTTTTTGCAGTAACAAAGTTAGCCAACAGCACTGCATCCATCCCAAACTTAAATTTGTCTTTATGTTGAATTATCACCATATTCTTTATGTTTAACTCATCAAATCTTTCCCCTTCTTTTAGCACATGCCTCACCTCTTCTATATTCTACCTTTCAGACCGCCTTTTTTCAACAAAAACTGCTTTTCCGATTATTGAAAATCACTTCAGTGAAAAGTATACTATTCATTAAGGGAATAAACTCACTGGAACTTTTTAAAAAATTTTTAACAATTTTATGTTATAATCAAAAGGCTATATCCGAGATTAATTTTTAGGGAAGGAATGTAATATCATGAAAAAATTTATTGCTTTTTCCCTAGCAGTTGTATTTATTATTCTTTTTTCAATTTCATATTCCTTTGCTTCCAGTTCACAGTCTACAAACAAACTAGCAGTGCTTTTCATCATAGACAGAACAGGTATTGAAGAATTAAAAAAATATGACCTACCCAATATAAAGTGGTTAATGGAACATGGCTCGCTTGCCCTCATGAATACGAGAACTGCAGGAAGTTATTCAGAACCGGCTTCTTACCTAACAATAGGCACAGGGACACGAGCAGCCGTAGGAGATATGGGAGGATTGTGTTTCAACAAAAGCGAAGCCTACGCTTATACCAGTGCAGAAAATCTGTATCGCCTTTACACAGGTAAAGAGGTTGGAGAAAACGACATAGTAAACATAGGCATACAAGACTTAATTTCACAGGCTTCAAACTTAAACTACACAGTAACACCAGGACTTTTAGCTCAAATTTTGAAAGACCACGGAATAAAAGTATACGTATTTGGAAATGGAGATATAAAAACTCCCTATGGAACTTCCTATAACAGATACGTAGCTTTAATAGGCATGGACAAAGAAGGCTTAGCAAAAGGAGATGTCAGTGAGTCTTTACTCATAAGAGATGAAAACAGCCCCTATATGACAAAGGCAAATTACAAAAAGCTTTATGAAAACTTTCTAAATACCAGCAAAGAAGGTGGACTTATAATAATAGACCCCGGGGACACTCTTAGAGCAGATTCATTTTCCAAATATACCACTCCATCTCTGGCAAATCATTATAAGGAAAAAGCTTTAAAAAGTGCAGATGAGTTAATTGGTAAAATCCTTAATCATATAGACCTGTCAAAGGATTTATTTATAGTTTTGTCTCCATATCCTTCTACTTCAGATATTTCTAAAAATAATCTGATTACTCCTGTTATTGTAGCTGGCCCTTCTTTTTCCAAAGGTTTTGCTACTTCAGATACCACAAAGAGAAAGGGTATAGTCACAAATCTAGACATAGCACCTACGATCTTGAGATATTTCGATATAACCCCCCCTGTAGAAATGTTGGGCCATCCCCTTAAAACTATACCAGGCAGCAATGCTCTTAATGGACTTATCAAAGAGGATGAAATGATAGTATCTGTTCACAATGCAAGAACTCCTGTGCTAAAAGGCTATGCATCAATTTTTATTATTCTGTTGATTCTTTATATAGGATTATTTTTGATGAAAAAAGAATATTTAAATTACATCTCTCCACTTTTACTGGGAGTCGTCACTGTACCATTGACTTTCTTGATTCTGCCGCTCTTTGGAGCCTTAGACCTTTACTCTAACATCATAGCTATTCTCCTCATAACAGTAGCTGTTGACTTTATAGTAATGCTTTTTTCAAAAGAAGATTTGGATAGGGTCATGATAATAAGCCTTATCACTGCTTTAGCTTTGCTAGTAGATTTGGTTCTTCATTCTCCTTTAATGAAAAATTCTCTTTTAGGTTATGATGTGATAAGCGGTGCAAGATATTATGGAATAGGCAATGAATACATGGGGGTACTCATAGGCTCCTTAATCATGGGAACCTCCTTGCTCATAGAAAAATACCCCAAAAAGATTGTAAAAACTATAACGATTATAGCCTTTATCATCGCTTTCTCTTTAATGGTATTGCCCCAATTCGGTGCCAAAGTTGGTGCCTTTATTACCGCATTTATGGCATTTGGAACAGTAGTTTTGATGATTTTTGGCGTAAAAATCACTAAAAAACAGCTTATTTTGATGTTCATTTTGATGACAGTATTATTGACAATCATGTTTATAGTGTCTATTTTCTGGAATACAACGACTCATATGGCACAAACCACACTAATTGTGAAGGCTGAGGGGATAAATTCTTTAGTCCAAATTTTTGCAAGAAAACTTCAGATGGAGCTAAAACTGATGAAGTATACCATATGGTCTTGGGTACTTGCAATATCCATTGTAGCTCTTTTCGTTGTATCCTACAAACCTACAGGAATGCTTCAAGAGGCTTTTAAAAATCACAAATACATCTATGCAGGCTTCTTTGGAAGCATAGTTGGAATGCTCTTTGCATTGGGATTTAACGATGCGGGCATTGTAGCCGCTGCCACCATGTGTATTTATGCTATTCCTTCCATCCTGCTTTTGCTATTGAAAAACAGGAATTGAAGTAATTTGGCTAAAAGACAAATGTATGCTATAATCTTTCATGCGAAAAATTTTAGCAAAAACTGAGGAGATGATGAAATAGTGGTTACAACTTCTCTGGAGATACTTATTTTTTCTGTGATCGCAGGTATCTTTGGGGCTCTTTTGGGGCTGGGCGGAGGAATAATCGTAATACCCGCTCTTACACTGCTTCTGGGAGTAGACATAAGATATGCAATAGGCGCAAGTATAGTTTCTGTAATAGCCACCTCCAGCGGAGCAGCTATAGCATACGTGAGGGACAACATAACAAATCTTCGAATCGGTATGTTTCTGGAGATCGCCACTACACTGGGAGCTATAACCGGAGCTTACATTGCAGGTTTGATAAGCTCAAAGTACCTTTACATTATTTTTGGCTTAGTTTTATTGTACTCTGCTTTAGCAATGCTCAAAAAAAGAAAGGAAGAAATACCTCAAAACGTAACCTCTCATCCTTTGGCCAAAAAACTGAATTTAGAAGGGTCTTATTTTGATAAAGTTTTGAACAAGGAAATAAAATACAAGGTAGCTGGTGTATATGAGGCCTTCAGCACAATGTACTTAGCAGGCATCCTCTCTGGACTCCTAGGAATTGGAAGTGGAGCCTTTAAAGTACTGGCAATGGACCTTTTCATGAAACTACCGATGAAAGTATCAACAGCCACCAGCAACTTCATGATAGGAGTCACTGCTGCTGCAAGCGCAGGAGTGTATTTAATGAGGGGCACAATAAATCCAGAAATTGCAGGCCCTGTAGCAATAGGAGTTTTAATAGGCGCTACATTAGGCACAAAAATCATGGAACGTCTAAAAAATACTACAATAAGAAAAATATTTATACCTGTTTTAATCTATATTTCTCTGCAAATGCTTATCAAAGGTCTGGGGGTGTAAAAAGTGGAAGAAAACAAGGAAAAAACTCTAGAAAAGGAAAATGAAGATTTAAGGAAAATGGAGCTTATAATAAGCAGGGCTCTCAACATAGGCGTAACAACAAGCGCTATAGTGATCTTTTTGGGGATTTTAATGCTCATAATAACAGGAAAAAGTGGTTATGCCCCCGGATACTACCCTACTACGCCTATTCTGATAATAAAGGGATTTCTTGCTTTAAAGCCATATGCAGTGATACTGACAGGCCTCCTTCTCCTTATACTCACTCCTGTTTTCCGGGTTGCCGTGTCAATAATTACTTTTCTATATGAAAAAGACTATACTTATACTTTTATCACTACGCTTGTATTTATCATCCTCATAATAAGCTTTATACTTGGCAAAGTAGAATAAAATAGAGGAGCTCATTCCTCTATTTTTTCTAAATCTTCTTTGAAGAGCTCCTCCTCGTAACTCTTTTCCTCTTCTTCTACCTCCTCTATAACCTCTACTTCTTCAGGGTCATACTCTTTTATTATCTCAATTCCCTCTACGTTTTTCATCTTTACCTTGAGTTTGCGCCTTATTACATCGACTTCTGCTATTTTCATCTCTTTATCTCCTACTCTTATTATGCTACCGACCTTTGGAAGTTCAGCCCTCAATTTCTCATACATTTCCTGCTCGTACTTAAGGCAACACATCAAACGTCCGCACAAACCCGATATTTTGGCGGGATTTAAAGAAAGATTCTGGTCTTTTGCCATTTTTATCGAAACAGGTTCGAATTCTCCAAGAAAAGTAGTACAACAAAGAGGTCTACCACATGGCCCTAAGCCTCCTATTATTTTTGCTTCATCCCTTACACCTATCTGTCTTAATTCTATTCTCATCCTGAATACAGAAGCCAGATCTTTTACCAGTTCTCTGAAGTCCACTCTTCCATCTGCAGTAAAGTAAAATATTACCTTTGTATTGTCAAAAGTGTACTCTACATCTACAAGATTCATCTCAAGGCCATGCTCTTCTATCTTTTTAAGACATATTTCAAAAGCTTGAGCTTCTTTCTTTTTATTTTCATGATAATGCTCTATATCTTCTGGAGTTGCGATTCGTATAACTTTCTTAAGAGGCGCCACAATCTCTTCTTCAGGGACCTCTTTGATTCCTACTACAACTTCCCCAAATTCTATGCCTCTTATGGTCTCCACAATCACCTTATCGCCAACTTTTATAGGCAAATCTCCCGGGTCAAAATAGTATATCTTGCCTGCTTTTTTAAATCTAACTCCAACAACTGTTACCAAGGTTACTGACCCCCTAAAATATCCAAAAGTAAATTCTCCACAGCCAATTGATAATTAATATTGCTATCAAGCTGCAAATTAAGTTGCTCTATTTTGTTGATTATATTACTTAATCTCTCAAAGGTCAATTCCTCTGACAATTTTTTTATAAAATTAGAAAAATCTACGTTTCTTATAAATCGCAAATCTTCTGTAGTTTTATAAACCAGAACATCTCTTAAGAGAGAGATAAAAATCCTTAAAATTTCTTCTATATGCTCTTTGTTCTGCTCAAAAAACTCATATTCATCCAGTACTTCAAATCCTTTTTTCTGAAAAATCCTTTCAAGTTCAGAAAGCGTATTGCTGCGCAATTTTTTATATTCCTCCTCCACAAGCCTATTAGCTTCACCAAAATTTCCATCCGCAAGGTGGGCTAAAATCGCAGCTTCTTCCTCTTTTACACCTTTTTCATCTACCAGATATTCTTTTATTACTTCTTCCCTTTCCTTTTTAAATCTTATTATATTGCATCGAGATACTACAGTAGGCAAAAGCAATTCCGCACGAGGGGAAATCAAGATAAAAAGTCCATAGGAAGGAGGCTCTTCTAAAGTTTTAAGAAAGGCATTTTGAGCCGCAGTAGTCATTTTATCGGCCCTGTCAATTATAAATATTTTTTTAAAAGACTCATAAGGCTTTATGTTTATCTCCCCATTTATATACCTTATAGTATCTACCTTTATGGCATCACCTTCTGGCTCTATTACAAAGACATCTGGATGGCTCTTTTTCATCATCTTAAGACAGGAACTGCAAGCAAAACAAGGTTTTTTGTCACTTTTGCAATTTACCATCATTGCAAAGTACTCCGCCAAAAACCTTTTTCCAAGGCCCTCTTCACCAACAAATAAATAGGCGTTAGAGATTTTACCTTTACTTACTATATTGTTAAACACTTTCAACACATCTTCGTGCCCATATACCTTAACCAATTTTCATCACCTTACGAGTAAATGTCGACAAGAAGACCCCTTATATCATCTATCATCTTTAAAAGTTCTATCTTCTTGGATTCCTTTAAAAATTCCTCTGTTAATTTTTCAAGTTCTTCATCCACCTTTTCTACCAATGAATATATCCTTTTTCTTCCTCTTAAATCTACATGTTCTTTTTTAGTATATTTTAGCATATTTGATGTCGCTTCCTGTAAAAACTTTTTTACGAGTTTTTTG
Organism: Caldanaerobacter sp.; assembly: GCF_049701115.1. NCBI lineage: Bacteria > Bacillati > Bacillota > Clostridia > Thermoanaerobacterales > Thermoanaerobacteraceae > Caldanaerobacter > Caldanaerobacter sp. The sequence continues at coordinate 169,303 of NZ_JBNATX010000002.1, forward strand.
TACCTAAGGAGGTCCTTCAAATTTAGATTTTCTTTTAACTTGTCTGCAGCCTCATCTATCTCGGACAAAATTTCAGATAACCTCTCCTTATAGACCTTATCAAGTTCTTTTTCAAAAGCTTCATTGAATTTTCGACCTACCTTATACGTCTTTGAAACCTCATTTTTCACTTCACTAATTACTTTTGAAGGTCTTACTTCATTAACCCTCATGGCAAACACCCTTTTATATCCTGAAAAATTTTTCTACATCTAAAACAAACACTGTAGCACCACCAATCGTCACCTCAACTGCCTGTGGAAGGAATATGTCAGTAGCACCTCCCATGGGAGTAGGAGAAGTTATTATTCTATCACGAGTCTTACACTTTTTTTCTATTATGCTTATGACATCCTCTAGTTTGTCGTCCTCCACCCCTATTATTAAAGTGGTGTTGCCGGACCTCAGAAATCCACCCGTTGAGGCAATTCTCGTAAAACTAAATCCTCCCTCTGTAAGCCCATCCATGAGCCTTCTTACATCTTCATCTTGCACAATTGCAAGAACCAGCTTCATGATATCGCCCCCTTAAAGATATTTTTCTAACACATGTAGTATCATTTTGTGAACTTCTTGTACTTCTTTCATCCCGTCTATTAAAATAAAACGGTCTGGAAACTCTTTTACAAGTTCAAGGTATCCTTCTCTTACCTTCTTGTGAAATTCATAGTCTTCACCTTCAAGCCTATCTGCTTTTTTACCCCTGCGCCTTTTTATAGCTTCCTCCGGAGTTATATCTATATACAGTGTGATGTCAGGAAAAATCCCCTTAGTGGCTATTTCATTAACAATCCTAACCTTATTCAATTCCAATCCTCTGGCATACCCTTGATACACATATGAACTATCTACAAATCTATCTACTATAACTATTTGCCCCTTAGAAAGAGCAGGTATTATTTTTTCTTCCACCAACTGTGCTCTGGAAGATGCATAAAGAAGCATCTCTGTCACCGGAAAAATCAGATTTTCCCTATCAAGCAAGATCTCTCGAATCTTTTCTCCTACTCTTGTACCTCCTGGCTCTCTTAAGACAAGCAAGTCATATCCTTTTTTATTAAGATGTTCCTCTAGAAGTTTTACTTGTGTAGTTTTACCACACCCATCTATTCCCTCAAAACTTATGAATTTACCCTTCATATTTCACACACCGAAAGTAAATTATTCTGTATACCTAAAATCTTAATACCTTTATTATACAATACTTCTATATATTTTACCACATCTTTTTCTATCCTCTCCCCTGGTGACAAAATAGGCACTCCTGGAGGATACGGTATGACAAAGTCTCCTGCAACAAATCCTTCTGCCTCCATAAAATTAACTTTTTTCTTGCTTTTTATAATTGCTTCTGATGGTATAAAAACCATCTCTGGAAGAGAAGGAAAACCCTCCATCCTTTTAATAGAAACTTCCTTTCTTTTATTTTTAGAAAGCCTTTTTAGACCCTCTAAAAGTCTGCCTATGCTTCTCTCATCATCTCCTACTGTAATCATGGCTAATATGTTAAACATATCGAACATTTCAATCTGTATATTGCATTCTTCTCTCAAGAATTCTTCAGCTTCAGCGCCATTTATACCAAGATTTTTCACACTTATCGTAAGCTTCGTCACATCAAAATCCACAACTCCATATTTCCCTACAATATCCTCCCCTAAACATCTAATTCCTTCTATATTGTCAATCTCCTTCCTAACATAAGAAGCCAGCTGGATTACCTTTTGAAGCTGCTCCTTTCCTTCTTTTTCCATGTATTCCCTTGCAAGATCGATGGAAGACATTAGTATATAAGAAGGAGAGGTGGATTGAAAAAGACTTAAAGAGTATCTCAACCTGTCTACATCTACTCTCTCGGAATTTAGGTGTAACACAGAAGTCTGTGTAAAAGAGGTAAGGGTCTTATGGAGGCTTTGAATGACAATATCGGCTCCCGCTTTTATAGAAGAGAGTGGCAAATCCTCTGAAAAAGGAAAATGAGCCCCATGAGCTTCATCCACAATTAAAATTTTCCCATACTTATGCACAATATCCACAATTTTTTGAATATCACTGCAAAACCCATAATAATTGGGATACGTAACAACAACAGCTTTTACATCCCTTTCCTTTTGCAAAACATCTTCCAATTTCCTCACATCAATACCCATCGCAATCCCATTCTCATAATCTATCTCAGGCAATAAATAGAAAGGAATGGAATGAGTAAGCACAATCCCATTATACACAGCCTTGTGAGAATTCCTCATTACAAGCACTCTGTCTCCTGGATTTAGCACTGCATACATAGATGCATATATCCCAGCAGTACTTCCGTTCACCAAAAAGAAAGCTTCTTTTGACCCAAAAGCCTGAGCTAAAAGTCTTTCAGCTTCGAGAATTGGCCCCTCCGGGTTGTGAAGATTGTCAAGTCCTGGCAACTCCGTTAAATCGATTTTCGCCAAGTTTTCAACATACTTTTTAGGCAGAACTTTCCCCTGTTTATGCCCAGGCATGTGAAAAGGAACTGTCCCTCTTTTCACATATTTTAAAAGAGCATCGTATAAAGGAGCGGTCATAGTATACCTCCAAAAATATTTTTCATTTTCATTATACCATAAAAAAAAAGGCCGGTTTTACGTCCAGCCTTCATATCCAATCTCTTTTATGTAGTCTTCCCATATGTCAATCATCTTCTGTCTGTAAAACTCGTACTCTTCATCAAAAGGAGATAAATTAACTAACTTCTTTTGACAATCTTCACATATAAACTTCCCCAGCACATCTATACCTTCTGAGACCTCTTTATTGCACACAAAACACTTCTGCTTGCTAGCTATAACCTCCATCTGGCACACCACTTTCAATATTATTCTAATAGAATTATTCCCTATTTATTGAAAAATATTCTATTTCTGCAATAATTCTTTATACCTAAAACAGCTAACCAGATGGTCATTTACAAGTCCTGCCGCTTGCATATAAGAGTAAACTATTATAGACCCCATAAATACAAAACCCCTTTTCCTGAGGTCTTCACTTATAACATCCGATAGGTCAGTCCTCGATGGAAGGTCCTCTACCTTCTCCCAGCTGTTTATTATAGGTTTGTAATTAACAAATCTCCATATATATTCGTCAAAACTTCCGAATTCCCTTTGAATTTCTATAAATTTCCTTGCATTGTGAATAGAAGCTTCTATCTTTCTTTTATTCCGTATAATGCCATCATTTTTTAAAAGCCTCTGTACATCCTTATCATCGTATTTAGAAACCTTTTCAGGGTCAAAATCGCTGTAAGCCCTTCTAAAATTCTCTCTTTTCTTAAGTATAGTAAGCCAACTAAGCCCTGCCTGAAAAGATTCCAAAATTAAAAGCTCGAAATGTTTTCTATCATCATGAATAGGAACACCCCATTCCTCATCATGATACTTTATGTAGATTGGGTCTAAAAGGCACCACGGACATCTTTCCATCTCCATTCCCTCACAGAAGAAGAGCAGCAGCTCCTAATACCCCTATATTATCGCCCAATTCAGCCTTTACTACTTCACAAACCTCTGCATTCGGCTTTAAGGCTTTTTGAGCTACAGTTTCCATCATTTTATCGTATAACATATCCCATTGAGCAGAAACTCCTCCCCCTATGGCTATCTTACGAGGATTATAGAAAGCCATTATATTAGCAATTCCTACCCCTAAATAAAATGCCTCTTTTTCTACCAGTTCCCTCGCAAATTCATCCCCCATTTTTGCCGCTTCAAATACGTGCTCTGCCCTCACTTCTTCTCCTGCTAGTTCTTTTATCTTTGTTTTTATTCCCTTCTCAATCCCTTCCTTTGCAAATCGAGCAAGCGCCGTACCAGAAGCATAAGCCTCAAAACAGCCATAATTCCCACAATTACACCTTGGTCCATCAAAATTTATGGTATGATGTCCAATCTCCGCAGCATTTGAATTTTCACCACTGTACAATTTCCCTTCAATTATTACTCCTCCACCGATGCCGGTACTTACCGTGACATACACAAAGTTATCTATCCCTCTTCCTGACCCGAAAAGATGTTCTCCTATTGCTGCTGCGTTTGCATCATTTTCCAGTTTTACTTCCACGCCAAGCTTATTAGACAGAATTTCTACTATTGGAACATTGCTCCAGTCAGGCAAATTTGGTGGGCTTATAACAATACCTTTTTTTGAATCTAACGGCCCCGGAGAACCTATACCCACTCCTCTTAAATCATTAATGCTAAGTCCTGTCTCTTTCAAAACCTGATATATACTTTCTTCAATTCTCTCAATAACAAAATCCGGTCCTTTTTCAGCCATTGTTGGAATTTTTATGCTCTTTATTATGTTGCCATTTTCATCAACAATACCTGTACTTATCTTTGTGCCTCCCAAATCAACTCCACAGAGAAACTTCTTCAACTTTACCACCTCCCTCATTAAAAACCTTTTAAACTAATTATACCATTATTGAAAATTTCAATAAACTAAAAAGGCCCGTAAAGGGCCCTTCATTACGCTTCCAAAAATTTTTTGTACTCTTCTGCCTTCATAAGCTTTTCAACTTGAGCTTTATCTTTCAACTTTACAGCAACAAGCCAGCTTCCATAGGGATCGCTATTTACCAAAGAAGGGTCTTCAGCTACAGCATTGTTCACTTCAATTACTTCTCCGTCTACAGGTATATAAACGTCAGAAGCCGCTTTTGCAGATTCTATAACTCCAAGCACATCTCCAGCTGTAAACTCTGTTCCAACTTCAGGAAGTTCAATGTACTCTGCATCCCCTAAAGAGTCCTGGGCATAATCAGTTATGCCAATATAAGCTTTATCCCCTTCTACTTTTACCCATACATGGTCCTTCGAGTAATACAAATCTTCCAAAACTTTCATTTTTGTCCCTCCCGTAATTTAAATTTTGTGGATTGCCTCCTTGAAAATATCTTTAAAAGCCTCCATAATAGTTTCGCTCTTTGTAGGATGGGCATAGACAACATCTTTCAATTCTTCCGCTTTTGCTCCGCTCTGACAGGCCGTTGAAATTATGTGCACAAGCTCTGATGCGCCACTACCTACTACCCATGCCCCAACTACTTCTCCATCTTCAGTTGAAATTATCTTGGCAAATCCTTCTGTCTCACCATAAGTTTTGGCTCTCCCGTTATTTTTAAAATCAAATCTTCCTACTTTAATTTCTCCAAATTTTTCTTTGGCTTCCTCTTCTGTATACCCGAAATATCCAATTTCTGGTTCTGTAAAAACAGCTGCAGGTATCTTGTAGTAATCCAAAGTTCTCGACTTTCCAAAAATATTGTCAACTGCCACTTCTCCCTGTGAAGAAGCTACATGGGCCAGCATCATTTTACCTGTCACATCTCCTACAGCCCAAACACCCTCTATGTTTGTCCTCATGTGCTCATCGACTTTAATCGCTTTCTTATCAAATTCAAGCAAATCTACAATTGGCCCTATACTTGTATTTAACTTCCTTCCAATAGAAATAAACACTTTATCAACAGATATCTTCTTAATATCATCACCGCTTCTAATCGTAACTACAGAGTTTTCTCCCTCCTCTTCTACTTTTTCCACAGTAGAAGAAGTATAAATCTTAATGCCTCTCTTCTGAGCAGCAAATTTAACAGCAGAACTTACTTTTTTATCAAGGGAAGGGAGGATATTAGGCATCATTTCAACCACATACACTTCTACTCCAAATTGGTTCATTATAAAAGCAAATTCCATCCCTATTACTCCGCCACCTATAATGCATAAACTCTTGGGTAAAGACGTTATCTCCAAAATTGTATCGCTATTTAGAACATTTTTCGAATCAATGCCTTCAATTGGAAGTTCTGCAGGAGATGAACCAGTAGCAATTACAATGTTTTTCGCTTTGATTTTTTCTCCCTCAAAAATTACATTCTTCTCTTTGTCTACCTTCGCTTCTTTATTGAAGACCTCTATTTTATTGGCTTTAAGCAAAGCCTTAATGCCTTCAACAAGTTCCCCTACAATGGTATCCTTTCTCTTCACTACTTGCGCATAATCAAAATAATTTATTTGAATATCAAACCCAAACTCTTTTGCCTTTTTTAAAATTCCATAGACCTCAGCAGCTCTTGCATAAGCCTTTGTAGGTATACAACCTCTATTAAGACATGTGCCCCCTAATTTATCCTTTTCAAATAGAGCTACTTTTGCCCCTTTTTTAGCAGCTTTGATAGCCGCCACATACCCTCCAGGCCCTCCGCCTATGACAGCCAAGTCATATTCTCTGGTATGAAGGTTTTCCATTTACTCTACCTCCAATATAAATTTTGTAAATTAAGAAATCACTTTTTCCTCCTGCTCGATAAGTTCTACCCATCCATCATAATCCACCAAAGTCACTTCGCTATCCTTTTCATCAAATCCCCTTGCAATAAAATCTTCTTTTAGAGCAAAAAGTTCAACTCCCTCTTTCACAAGACTCTTCACATTTTTACAAGCAGCAAAAATTACGCCGTCCTGCACAAATAAAACTTTATCCTGAGGCAGAGCAAGGTTTAATAAAAATTCGGAAATTTTTTCAGAAGGACTTTTCTTTACTATTATCAAGGCCATACTTTCACCTCCTAGAAAATCACTACTTTATCAAAAGAATGGACAAATTCCGGCAGCTCATCTTTTGACACAATTTTTAAATTCCACTGAGGAGCAATTTCATCTTCTTTTATATTGAACTTATCTAAATCTTCCTTTACCGCATAAACAGGCGTTTGATACTTCTCAATATACTTAAAAGTCATCGCCAAAGGCAGACACCCAATCAGCTCTGGCTTACAGGAAGACCTAACAGCCAAAACAGCCTCCTCAACAAAGAGCACCGCAGGTTCAAGGTCTTCTCCGTACATTCCAAACGCGCTTCTGAAAGCCTCATTTATCCAGATACTTCCCACAGGAGAAGTATACACTGCAAATAAAACTTTTTTCACTTTATTCACCTCCTAAGGTAGTAAGTTTATATATCTGTCGGAATTGTATATAAGCGCTGCCATCTCTGGCACTCCAGAAAAATCTGAGCCTTCAATTTTCATATCCTCGCCAATCCCTCTGTACTGAGCACAAAGGCCACAAATGTGAACTTCCACAGCTTTTTCAGAAAGCTCACGAAGTTTTGAAGGAATATTTCTATCAACCTTCATAGGTTTAACAAGTTTATTTGCGGCAAGTACAGAATCAGCAAATAAAAATATTGAAACCTTGTGCCCCCTCTTCAAAAGAGCTTCTGCGAGATGGATTGCAGTATCCATATCCTCATTTGTATAAGGGGGTACATTTACCTGTATTGTTACATGCATAATTATTATCCCTCCTCTTAAAATTTTGTGGGAAGGGCAAAGCCGCCCTCCCACTTATTTTCTCTCAAAAAGGTACCAAACCATAAACCAGTTTCCCAATACTGCAAAGATTGTAAACACTATTGAACTTATGGCTAAATGGGGAAGTCCAGAAAGAATATGCCCTATATTACATCCCCCTGCACTCCCTGCACCAAATCCCATTAAAATGCCGCCTACTGCTACCTGGACAAAAGTCTTAGGGTCTTTTGGAACTCTCAATCTGAATTCTTTCGCAAAAAGTGCCGCCAGATATGCTCCTACTATAATACCAACTATCTCCATGCCCATCCAGTTGTACGGAATAGGCTTAGTGAGGTCTAAATTTGCAGTAGTGGTTCTGAAAAGATTCACCCAGCCTCCTGTTATTCCAAGGGGATAAGTCTTTTGAGAAAGATATGCTATAACTCCTACGAGTCCTAATGCAATACCGCCTGTTATCCAGTTAAGCCCTGAAACTTTTCTTTCAGTAGTCTTCCAAAATACCAGCACTATGAGAAGCAACAATGTAAAAAGAATTGCTACAATCCACGGATTAATATTTAAAAGATTTGCCAGAGTTAAATTGACAGCTCCATCTTTTGCAGCGTAAAACCCTCCAGGGTTATTAGTAGTAGTTATGGGTTTCCCCATCCAACTATTTACAAACGATAGAGGCCCTCCTCTTACGGCAGAAGCAGTGACACCAAAAAATACTGCGGCTACAAAAGCTGTTATATAACCTTCACCTATCCTGTAAGTAATACCACTGGCACATCCTCCTGCTAAAACCATTCCCATTCCGAACAAAAGTCCTCCAATTATTTGAGCAAGAGGCACAAAAGCTATTGGATTCAATTTAATCCAGCCTAATTGAGCAGCTAATTGAAACCCTACTGTCTCTACCAGTATTGCAAGTAAGGCCAATTTTGCAAGATAATTATCCTTTGTCATCTTCACATCTCTTATAGCAGAGTTAAAGCAAATTCTACCTCTTTGTAAAACTATTCCAAAAAGTATTCCTACTAAAAGTCCCTGTATCCTCGGATCCATAAAATCTCCCCCTTGACTCATCAAAGCTTTTTAATGAGAATTCGCCACTCGCTTGGCCCTATTTCCTCGATAGATATTACCTCTCCCCCTACTTCCTTTACTCCTGCTGGAATCCTTTCTTTAGAAAGAGCGTAATCAACAAGTACTTCCAGTATTTCTCCTGATTTCATCTCTTTGAGTTTTCTTCTGGTGTCCACATCTGGAACAGGGCACACCTCTCCTCTTTCGTCTAAAGTGTAGGTAGGCTTTACTTCATTACTCATTTTACATTCCTCCTCAATTTGTTATTGTTTTAACATTCTACTTTCATTTTACTATAAATTTTCCCCCATTTATCATTTGAAATTCTTATGCAATATTAGTTTTACTTATAACAAACTTTGTAGTATAATAAAATTAAACGTTATGATGCGATAGTTTTTTAACAAAGTGAGGGGATTTCATGAATATCGAAAGCCTAAGAGCATTTTACAAGACTGTATATTATAAAAGTATTTCTTCTGCAGCAAAAGAGCTATACCTCTCTCAACCTGCAATAAGTCAGCAGATAAAAGCATTAGAAAAAGACTTGAAAACAACTCTTTTAAAGCGTACTAATAGAGGAGTTTTTCCTACACCAGCTGGAGAATTAGTCTATCAATATGCAGAAAGGATATTGAATTTATATGATAACATGGTAAAAGATTTGGAATGCGCTGAGAATGATTGCATAAACAGATTAACAATTTCTGCCTGCCCTACTATTGGGCAATATGCCCTTCCTTGTACACTGCACGAATTCAAACGAAGGTATAATAACATCACAGTGCATGTAGAGCACAATTTTACACCTGAAGTGATATACAACGTAAAAGAAGGAGGAATAGACATAGGCTTTATAGAAGGTTGTTATGTAGATGAAAACATTGCCTGTATTTCCTTAGGAGATTTTAAAATGCATTTTGTTGCTGGCGGTCACTGGGAAGAAAAAAGTTTGTCAAAAAACAATTTATTGCGTTATAATTTTTTTATAATACACAGAAAATGTGCTTTGCGCAAAATAATTGAGGAGACTTTACTTTCTCATGATATAGATATAAAAAAGCTAAAGATCGAGATGGAATCTCCATCTATAGAATCCATAAAATCGTCTGTAGCTGCAGGACATGGTCTTTCTATTTTGCCTTACATAGCCATAAAAAAGGAATTATATACTAAAACCTTGTCCATAGTTGAAGTAGAAGGCATAGAATTTAACTACAGTTATTCTTTAATATATAACAAAAAAATTTACAAAAAGTCCAAAATGGAGTTTGTGAATTTTATAAAGAATAATGGAAAGGAATTTTTATGTTAAGGAGGTCAAAAATGGTTTATGAAATCATGTGTATGGGTGAAATATGTCCTCTTCCCCTTTTAAAGGCTAAAAAGAAATTCGAAGAAATGAAGGAAGGAGATATTTTGAAAGTAGTTGTAGACCATAGGTGTACATTAGACAATTTAGAAAGTTACTTTTCTAAGTTAAACTGTTCTATAGAAGTAAAAGAAGTTCTAAGAGGTGTATGGGAAATCTACATAAAAAAATAAAACTCCCTTCTAGGGAGTCTATTAAAGGGGGCTTTTTAAAATTTTTCCGGCAGCGACCTACTCTTCCGCTTATGCAGTACCATCGGCGCTGGAGGGCTT